>JANQGC010000351.1 GCA_028277515.1 Anaerolineae bacterium | reverse complement strand
GTGCCGCCAAAAAATCAGTAAAATCAACCCGGTAGCCGGAATCAAGGCTGCTGCGGCAAGGTGAATTTGTACGGCGAGAGCCAGACAAATGAAATGGAGCCAGATGAATTTCGGCCGTTCTTCAACCAGGGCCAGCATCGCGCCGATGGCCCAGCCCAAGACAAACAAGGGTAGTAAATTTTGTGCCCAGATCTTGCGCGAAAAGATCACGGCCCAAGGGCTGACCGCCAGCATCACTGTTCCTGCCAGGGCGGCGTACGTGCCCCAGTAACGGCGTATGAGCCAATAGGTCCCGCCAACGGCCAGTGTGTTCAGTAGCCCGGTGAATAGTGTAGCCGCATATGGATGAGGCCAAAAGATCAAAGGCAGGGAATAAAGCCAGATGCCGGCCGGAAAATTTGGAAAACCAACCGAGCTGCTGATTCCCCTAAGCGCGAACTGCCCTTCGGCCATATCCATTGCCAGGGACAGCAAACGCGCTTCATCAGCCTTGAACTCCGTCAAACCGGGATTGGCCATACGCAGCCAGCCGGCAGAGAGGATAATCAGAATGACCAACCCCCATTCCAAACGGCCGGGAAGCCAATCAATTATCCCGGACCGGCTGTCGGCCGGTTGATTAGCTATGGCCATTGTCTGATGGTTGAGAGCCAATTAAATGAATATCGCGTTGTGGATAAGGAATCGAGATACCCTCTTCATCAAATCGCAACTTTACTTTCTCAGTTATGTCAAAACGAACAGCGATTAGATCCTCCAATTTCACATAAGGTCTACAGGCCAGGTTGACACTACTGTCAGCCAATGCTTCCACGGCAATGATTGGCGGAGGCTCGTCAGTGACGCGTTCATCTGTAGCGACGATTTCTTGTAATATTTGTTTTGCTTTTAGCAGGTCATCACCATACCCTATGCCAAAGGTCATATCGGCTCGAATCCAATCCATTTTTGAGTAATTGATGATATTGCCATCCATGACATCCCCATTGGGTATGAGCAGAATTTTGTTTTCCGGTGTGCGCAGTTCAGTATGAAAAAAACCAACATTGCGCACACTACCCAATTCGCCGCTGATTTCAACCAGGTCACCTACTTCATACGTGCGTAGAAATACGATCAAAATGCCGGAAGCAAAATTGCCCAATGTGTCTTGTAAAGCCAGGCCAATGGCCAAGGCTGACGCTCCCAAAATAGCGATCAAGGAGGTTGTTGGAACTCCGAGGTAGCCTAAAGCGATGATGAAAACGATCGTCAATAGGGAATAATAAACGATCTGTTGCAAGAAGTTGCGCAGCGTCTCATCCAATTTGGATCGCAACAAAGCGCGCTCAACGGCGGATGCAATCAGTTTGGCCACCCAGCGGCCGATGATCAGGATTGCAATGGCCACAATAATTGCCATTAGAATCTCTCCGGGTGAACTGTTCAGCCATCGCTCAAAAAAGTCATTGATTACTTGTTCTGGATCTTCCATCGTTCAACTCCACTAAGATTTAATTGTGACTTTGGTACTTTACTGCCAACAGTTTATCCAGTCCAATGTATTTATTTGCCAAAGTAGGGCGATTTGGCCAAATCGTCAATTAAGGCGTTAACCGAGCCAGGTCACGCGGAAAGAGTGTGGCCAGCCGTAAATTGGACAGGTGGAGCAGTTGCATGATTAAACGCTCCAGGCCGATGGCAAATCCACCGTGCGGCGGCATACCATAGCGAAAGGCTTCCAGATAGGTCTCAAAGGGTTCCATCGGCAGTTGGGCCGCCATTAGGGCATTGGTATAGTCCTCGTAGCGGTGTAGGCGCTGTCCACCGGTGACCAGTTCTGTGCCGCGAAACAACAGGTCGAAGGAATTAGAAAACTGCGGGTTCTGCGGGTTGGGATGGGTATAGAACGGCCGCTTGCTCATCGGATATCCGGTCACGAAAAGAAAATCGCTGTTATATTCTTCTTTGGCCCATTCCCCTAACCAGCGTTCATCCTGGGGTGACAGGTCAGGTTCGCCACGCACGTCGACACCATGCCGCTCAAAGATCAATTCCTGGGCGGCGTTGAATTCGATGTGGGGAATTGTTGCCGGAACCTGCGGTATAGTGGCCTTTAGGAAGGTGATTTCGGCCGCGTATTGGCTTGCCAGGGTATTGAAGATGCCGGCGATAACGTCGCGCAGCAAGGCCATCACGGTGAAATGATTTTCAATGAAACCAAACTCGACATCTAAGCTGATATATTCATTTACATGGCGGCTGGTGTCGTGTGGCTCCGCGCGGAATACAGGCCCGATTTCATAGACTCTTTGAAATACGCCGACCATGATTTGTTTGTAAAATTGCGGACTTTGGGCCAGGTAGGCCGGACGGCCGAAGTAATCGAGCTGAAACACATTGGAACCACTCTCCGTTGCCGAGGCGACCATTTTTGGCGTTTGTATTTCCACAAAATGATGCTCATTCAACGTGGTTCGGAAACCGCCCATGATGCCTGCTGCGAGGCGAAATAATGCCTGGCGCTGCGGATGGCGGTTGGCAACAACAGCATGGTTGAGCAGAGTGGGCAGGTTAGCCTTCAGTTCCCGCTTATTCAGCGCCAGGGGAGGCGATTCCGAAATAGGGGTTAAAACGGTGATGTTTGGCTGGTGCAATTCCACTCCCCCAGGGGCGGCCGGTGCAACAGTCACGGCACCTTCCAGGGAAATGACGCTTTCTAAACTCAGCCCATTTAACGGTTCCAGGTCTTCGGTGCTCTCAGTGACGGCTTGAATGATGCCCCAACCGTCCCGTAAGACGATAAAGCTTATGCCTCCTAACTGGCGCAGATGATGCAGCCAGCCGCTGACCTTCACGCGCTCTCCAATGTGCTTCTTGATCTCAACTGTGCGGATTTCATTCATTTTCTTTCTCCTTTTACTGTCTAGTAAATGCCGGTATTTCGTGGGATGCCGCTCTATTTATTCAAAAAGTTGACATCCATTCAATAAAAAAAGAAGCCCCGTCCATTGGAGGACGAGGGCTGCTTTCGATACGATAAAACCTCAAGATTAGATATTCTGTATCAAATCTTGGGATCAAGACCGTGCCAATAAAAAAGCCCCCGTCCATTGGAGGACGAGGGCTGTTTAAGCCACATCGTGGTGCCACCACCATTCACCCCCGAAGGGGTCTCTTGCGGTCAGACTATCTTGGTCTCAACCTGGGCGCGATAACGGGCGCATCCGGAAACAGCTAATGAGAAACCAGGATCATGTCCTTCCGTTCACTGTTCAACTCAAGGGTGTCGCTGCCGGGGTCGGGAGTCGGCGCTTTCAGCTTGTGCGCCGCTCTCTTTGCTCCTTCAGGCCCGGAAACCTGTCCCTATCAAAGCTTTTCTACGTTTTTATTTATGGGCAAACATGTTAGCAGATTTAGGGTAGGGTTGTCAACAACAAAAACGGCCGCCAAAACATGGCGGCCGTTCGCATATTTGAAATTTTTGCTGGTTTAGGCGATAGACTGCACCTCAAAACGAATTTCTCCGCCGGGTGTTTCTACCGCAACAACGTCACCTGGACGCGATCCGAGTAAGGCTCTGCCAATGGGGGATGCATTGGAGATTCGGCCGTTTCCGGGGTCGGCTTCATGAGCGCCAACAATACTGTAGACTTCTTCATCGTCAAACCCTTCTTCACTGACCGTCACTTTACTGCCCACGCGAACCACATCAGACGGCCCTTCATCTTCAATGATTTGGGCGCGGCGCAAAGAATCTTCCAGGTCTCGGATGCGGCCTTCAATGAACCCTTGTTCATCTTTAGCGTCGTGATAGTCCGCATTTTCCTTCAAGTCTCCCTGGGAAATGGCAGCTTGCAGTTTGAGTGAGATTTCTTCACGGCGTACCGTTTTCAGGTAATCAAGTTCGTCTTTAATTTTTTGCAGGCCATCTTCAGTTAAGTAGACAACACCGTAATCTTGATTCATAACTTCTCTCCGATTTTCCATCTAATTGGTTTGCTTGCGAAGGTTCAACAAGTGACTGTCACATTACTAAAATTGTTTAGAAAACAAACCACCAATAAGGGCGAACCATTTTAACTTCATTACTAAAACCAACCGGAAATCTTGGCCATATTGAGGTCTTGATACATAAATCGGTTTTAGTACGCGATTTTGGGAATAAATAGCCCCGCAGTTGGCGAGGCTATCCGTGTTTATTCAAATTTTTCACCCTTAGGACAACCCAAGTATAGCTCAGGGGCTTTCCTGTGTCTAGTTTTTTTAAGCCTCCGAACCGGCCATTAAAAGACCTATACGTTCGCGGGTAGCTTCTTCACGCGGCACAATGGCGACGATCTTGCCGTCAAATATCACAGCAATGCGATCGGAAAGGCCAAGCACTTCGTCCAACTCGGCCGAAACAAGGAGCACGGCCACACCGGCGTCGCGCTGAGCGACGATTTGATTGTGAATGAATTCAATGGAGCCGACATCAATTCCACGGGTAGGTTGGGCGGCAATTAATAGTTTTGTGGGTCGCGAAAATTCACGGGCGACAATCACCTTTTGTTTATTGCCCCCTGAAAGATTTTTGGCCGGCGTAAAAACAGAAGGTGTGCGAACATCAAACTTCTCGATTAACTCTATCCCGTGCTCATTGATCGCCTCTTGATCCATAACAACCCCCCTGGCAAACGGTCTGGTATAGTAGTTGTTAAGGACCATGTTATCGGCTAATGAATAAGGCATCACCAGCCCATGTTTTTCCCGGTCTTCAGGTATATGAGCGACCCCTAATTCTGTAATTTTGCGCGGGGACAAATTGGTGGTTCCCTGGCCATCAATCCAGACAGAACCACTCTCTACCGGGCGTAAGCCAGTCAATGCTTCGACCAGCTCACGCTGACCATTGCCTTGAACGCCGGCGATGCCGACAATTTCTCCTTTGCGAACTTCAAGGTTGACCCCTTCAACACTCATTTGATTGCGGTCGTCTTTCACATGGAGATCTTCCACACGCAAAATGACATCACCGGGATGCGCTTCTTCTTTGAACACCTCTAAGACGACGGAGCGGCCGACCATCATTTCGGCCAGGCTGGCCTCCGTGGACTCTTCCGGCAAGGCTGTGCCGACTAACCGGCCACGACGTAAAACGCCGATAAAGTCGGCTGTTGCTAACACCTCTTTTAGTTTATGGGTGATGAAGATAATGGACACACCTTTATCCGTCAGATCATGCATGATGCGAAATAAGTCTTCCGCTTCCTGGGGTGTGAGGACGGCCGTTGGCTCATCAAGGATCAAAATATCAGCGTTACGATAGAGGGCTTTGATAATTTCCACGCGCTGTTGAGTGCCGACTGGCAGATCCTCAACAA
This sequence comes from Anaerolineae bacterium, assembly GCA_028277515.1. Next base: position 23,339 of record JANQGC010000351.1, on the reverse strand, counting down.
TGGCCGTGGGGTCGACATCCAGACCATATTGCATGGAGAGTTCGGCGACCCGCTTTTCCGCTTCGCGCAGGGACAAAATCCCGCCGCCTCGCGTGATTTCAGAACCCAGCATGACATTTTCGGCGACGGTCATGACGGGCACCAGTTGAAAGTGCTGGTGAACCATGCCCACACCCCGCTCAATGGCATCTCGCGGATCTCTTAATTCGACCTTTTCACCCTTGATCCAGATTTCGCCTTCGTCCGGATGGTAGAGGCCATAAAGCATGTTCATCAAGGTGCTCTTGCCGGCCCCGTTTTCTCCCAGCAAGGCTAAGATTTCGCTTTGGTAAACGACCAGGTCGATATGATCATTGGCCAGTACGCCGGGAAAACGTTTGGTTAGCCCCTTAGCCTCTAAGACAATTGGTTGATCTCTTTTGCTCATCGTCCTTATTCCTTTATTCCGGATCGTATACCTGGCCAATAGCTGCCGGGGGTCGCGCACGTCCGCCAAATCCAGCCAGGACGACAATGGTCATGACATAGGGGATCATACCCACGAATTGATGGGGGACGTTAATGCCCCGAAATTGAGCCTGCGTGGCAAAGGCTGTAAAAAAGGCGAAGAGCAGGGCGGCACCCCAGGATCCTAAGGGCGTCCACCGGCCAAAAATCATAACGGCGAGGGCGATAAATCCGCGGCCGTTGGTCATGGCCCGCTCGAACGAACCAACGGCCTCTAATGTTAAATAGGCTCCCGCCAGCCCGGCCAACCCGCCCGCAAGGGTAACATTGATATAGCGGGTCAAATGAACTTTGATGCCTACCGTGTCGGCCGCGCTCGGATGCTCGCCGACCGAGCGAGTCCTTAAGCCCCAAACGGTACGGAAAAGGCCAAATTGGAGCACGATAACCAGGATCATCGTCAGGTAGGTGAGAGGTGGATTGTTAAACAACACAGGTCCAAGCAGAGGAATATCGGCCAGGGGTCCTAATGCGATAGGTTGGATTTTGCCTCTCGTTGTCAGACCCACCACATAAAAATAACTGGTGAGTCCCAAGGCCAGTGTATTAATTACCGTTCCCCCGATAATTTGATCCATTTTTAAGGTGACGGACATCCAGGCCAGGAAAAGACCCAAGATGGCTCCCGTTACAACCCCAACGATGACTCCCAAAAATAAAATAACGCCAAGGGGCATTGTGGGCAATAATTGCCCCAGATAGACGTTGGCCAGAAAAGCCAAAAAAGCAGACATGAGCATCTGACCTTCAATACCAATGTTTATGATGCCCGATCGCTCACCAATCAGGCCGCATAACGCCCCCAGAACGAGGGGGGTCGATTGGCGGATCATTGAGGCATACACCGCCTGTGCTTCCAGTGGCTCAATAAACCACCAGATCAGGGCAGCCACTCCCAATATGATGGCGATGGTGATCCATATGGTTCTTGAACTGAGAGAAAAACTTTCTTTTTCTACTTCGGCCGTGGTTGTTGTCATCTAGGTCCTCCTCAACTTCCCCAACCAGAACTAAGTGTAACTTTTTCTTCGTCAACAAAGCGCGAACCCAGAAACTTGCGAGCAATGAGATCGGCGGAAACGAAGAACAATATTAGACCCTGGATGATGTCAATAATTTGAAATTGTACGCCGGCCGTAAATTGCATTTGACTCGCGCCGGCATCCATCGCCCCAATAAGCAATGCGGCAGGAATGACGCCTAATGGATTTGTTTTGGCCAGGAGTGCGATCGTAATGCCGTCAAATCCAAGACCGACATTAAAGCCTGGCTGGTAGCGACCCACCACACCTAATGTCTCGACAGAGCCACCCATTCCCGCCAGGAATCCACTGAAAAACATGACAAAAACGATTACGAGAGGGACTTTAATGCCAGCATAAAGGGCGGCATTGGCATTCAGCCCGGTTGTGCGGATCGTGAAGCCAAATGTTGTTCGATAAAGAATGTACCAGGTGATGACGGCCATAAGGACAGCGATAGCGAACCCAAGCGGGTAGTTCCCCCAGCGAGGAATAGCGGCCGATTCCAAAACGGGCGGCGTTCTGGCGACAATACCTTCATCCTTCCAAATACCATTTGCCAAAAAGTCGGTCAGATTGATGGCAATAAAGTTAAGCATGATCGTGGTTATGACTTCATGAGCACCTGTATAAGCCTTTAGTGCACCGGCGATACCACCCCAAACTGCGCCGGCCAGTGCGCCACCTACCAGGGCCAAAGGCATATGAATGATGAAAGGCAATCCTTCAATTGCAAATCCCAAATAGGCAGCAAAAATTGCCCCGACGAGCAGTTGACCTTGCCCACCGATGTTAAAAAGACCTGCCTGGAAGGCAAAAGCGACGGCCAATCCGCCAAATATGAGTGGGGTGGACTTTTCTAAGGTACGGCCAATAGCTTCCTGGCTGCCTAATGCCCCTTGAAAAAGAGCCGTATAGGCAGAAAGTGGATTAGCCCCGGACAGCAAAAGGATAATCCCACCAATTAACAAAGCAAGGACGATAGAAAGCAAGGGAACACTTGCGCTGCGTAGAATACGCTGCAGAAAGCTGCTGGTTCTGCTTGAGGATTCTACAGCATTGTTTTCTGTTGCCATAATTTACCCATTTGACTTCAAATTAGCTGAATTGCCAGGTTTGATGGAACAATTGCGGTTATTAAAAAGGTGAGGGTCTATAAGAAAAAGTGCGACGCACTTTTTGCACGTCGCACTTTAAAAACTCAGTAAATCTGATTATCCACCTGGATTGTAGCCGGTATCAATTGTACCGTCTTGCAACCCCTCGTCAATCTCAGCCAGTCTGTCCTTGACTTCTTGGGGGACTGCATCCTCGTGATCATGGAAGGATGCCAGGCCGGTAGGACCAAAGAAATTCCCTCCGGGGAAGTTGCCCTCTAAGGAGGCTGAAGTCAGGTCAAAAACGCCGGGAGTAATCAACTTCATGGCGCTAGAGATGAGACAGGGATGTGCTTCCGGAACCGTTTCCCATTGATCGGTATCAACGCCAATGCACCAGGCTCCTTCAGTGCCCGCAACTTCGATCAAACCACCATTGCCTGTCTTACCGCCGGCGGCGAAGATAACATCGGCACCTTGATCGAGCGCTTGCTTGGCTGTGCTGGCGCCCCATTCCGGATCGGTAAAAGCGACATCCAGGCCGCCTGGATGGTATGTGGAGATGATATTGATGTCAGGATTGACCGCCTCTGCGCCCGCTTCATATCCTTCCTTAAAGGCAACAACGGGGGGAACTAAATCAGTGCCCAGGACCGCTGCGACGGTATTGGACTCGGTCATCATTCCGGCCAATGCGCCAGCCAGGTATCCGGATTTGTCTTCATTGAACACAAGCCCGGTCACATTCTCTATTTCCTCAACCTGGAACTGGTCAACACCGATGAAATCAATGTCCGGGTAAGTTGCCGCTGCTTCGGCTGTCGCTTCACCCATCGCAAAACCGACAGTAACAATGACATCATAACCATTATCGGCAAAAAGGGCGATGTTAGCGCCATAATCTTTCGCGTCGCCTGTTTCAATGAAATCAACCTGGGCGTCAAACTCTGATTCGGCCTGTAGAACCCCTTCCCAGGCTGACTGGTTAAAGGATTTATCATCTACTTCTCCGACATCAGTTACTAAACCCACACAAAACACTTCTTCGCTGCTGCAATCACCGCTTGCTTCTTCTTCAGGAGCTGCCTCTTCTTCAGGAGCTGCTCCTTCTTCAGGGGCTGCCTGCCCACCACAAGCAGCAAGCAGCAATGCAAGAATTAGCAAACTGATCACAATAAAACTTCTTCTATTCTTTAACATTATATTCTTCTCCTTAAAAAAACAGAATGCTGAAACTAGAGTTTTGGATAGTGCCAAAAGGTTTGGGTGAAACCGTACACCGTCCTTTCAAATGATGGCTAGATTATACATTTTTTCCTTGCCAGTTCAAAAATCCTCAACGGTGATTTTCTTCACGAACCAGGAGTGATGGCGCATTGAGGGGGCTTGCCTGTTTTTCACCGATTTGGGCATGCTCTTCAATGAATTCATCGATTTTCTGCCACACTTTTTTATGGATGGGTTCGACAGGTCGCATGAGTTCATGGCCAACTTGAGGGAAAAATTTCATTTCTTTGTCGGCCGTTGGTAGCTCCTGAAAGAGTTTCTCCGTGCTGCTTGGGCTGACGGCGGGATCATGCCCTCCCTGGAAAATGATGACCGGCTGGTGGATTCCCGACCAAAGCTTGCGGCCGAAACCGGCCATTTTGCGCATTTCATCCAACCCATCGGTGGGAATACGCGTGGCTTCAACCAACCAATCTTGCAGTTCCGGATCATGGACGTCGATTGTGGGGTCAAAGTCTGTGACACGTCCAAGAAAGATTTCACGATCGACAGCATCATGTTTGAGGGGGTATAAGAAAGGCATAAAATAGCGGCCGATGGCGGAAAAGTTTAACCGCCAATCGGGGATTTTAAATAAAGGAGCCAACAACACCATACCGCATACGTCGGGGTGCTTGTTTGCCAGGTGTGCGGCTAATACACTGCCCATAGAATGGCCGATCAAAAAGATTTGATCGCACTGTTCGCTCAAAAATTCATAAGCCTCTTCAGCTTCCTTGATCCACTCATGCCTGTTGTGGCCATGAATCTCAAAGGGCAGATTGCCATGTCCGGGTAACAGCGGGCAATGCATTGTTACACCTTTTTCGGCGATATGCTCGGCCATGGGCCGTGAACTAACAGGAGCGCCCATAAAACCATGCAGAACCAGGCAGCCTATTCCTTCCCAGCCTTTCCTGGATGCGCCAGGAATCAAGTATGCCTGGCGCTTTTCGGGGACAAAATAATCAGGTTGAAACGGCATAGTTTTTTCCTCGAAAGTTAGCGTTGAGAGTATTATAAAGTGACAGTCACTTAAAAGTAACATGCTTGAGGTGATGAATAAATCATAGTGACTGTCACTGATAAAGTATAGTGGGCGTATGTTAAGATGCAAGAGATGGCGTCTGGTAAATAGCAAACATTCAGCCAAAGCCCTTGTGGTATAATAGCGGGATGTCTATAAAAGTATTATCTGAACAGCTTGCCTCACAAATTGCTGCTGGTGAGGTGGTTGAGCGGCCTGCATCCGTCGTCAAAGAGCTTGTAGAAAATGCGCTCGATGCTGGAGCGACGAGCATCAATGTAGATGTTCGTGAGGGTGGGCGTAATCTTGTCCAGGTCGCCGATGACGGAGCAGGAATAAGCGCCGGCGATATTGAAACAGCATTTTTGCGTCACGCTACCTCCAAGTTAGAGGGGATTGACGATCTGGAGGCCATTTCTACGCTGGGTTTTCGGGGCGAGGCATTGTCGGCAATCGCCGCCGTGAGCCGGCTGACCGTTGTCAGCCGAGCAGAAGCGGAGCAAATGGGCACACGTCTTGTGATGGAAGGCGGGAAAAAAACCAGCCGGGAACATGTGGGTGCACCTCAGGGTACCGTGATTGCTGTTGAGAATCTATTTTACAATGTCCCCGCACGCTTGAAATTTCTGAAAAGCACCGGCACCGAAAAACGGTTGATTGATGAGTTTGTCACTCGATATGCGTTGGCCTATCCCCATATCCGTTTTCGCCTGGTGCATGATAATCGCATCTCTTTCCAAACAAGTGGCAGTGGGGATGTCAAAGAGGTACTGTTGGCTATCTATGGTCCGGATGTTGCCCGACAGCTCTTGAGTATTGAAGAGGAGGGGATTGGGCAAGCAGGTGATGAGGACTCAGTAAAAAGGGATCGTATTCAGGTAAGCGGGATCGTTGGACCACCCAACTTGCATTGGTCAAACCGCAACCGAATTTCTCTATTTGTAAATGGGCGATGGATTAAGGATAAAAGCCTGACCTATGCGGTCATCCAGGCTTATCACACATTATTACCTACCGGCCGTTATCCTCTGGCCATTATTTTTATCTCACTCCCGTTTTCCGAGGTGGATGTGAATGTGCACCCAGCCAAGACAGAGGTGCGCTTCAGGAATAGTAACCAGGTTTTTGGCGCCGTTCAACGAGTGGTTAGGCAAACCCTGATCGCGCAAAGTCCCGTGCGCTCAATGAGTGCCTGGGCTGGAGAAGAAGCGAACACCTCTATTTCCGGGTGGTCAACAGCTTCAGGGGATGGCTCGCTGGAAAATTCCGGAAGGGGCAGGCAAAGTGAATTGGATCTTGATTGGTCAAACCGGCATAGCCAGGGGGATAGATCCTCAAATGAAAATGGAATAGATCTGCCTGGACGTGATCCTGCTGTATCGCTGATCGAAAATCAAAAATTGCCTATCATGCGTGTGATCGGCCAGGTTGGTTCCGCTTACATTATCACCGAAGGGCCGCAGGGTCTCTATTTGATAGACCAACACGCTGCCCATGAGCGCATTTTATTTGAACAGTTTATGGCTCAAAGGGGCCAGGATGAGATTGTTTCACAGGGGTTGATTGCCGGTTCGGCCGTCCATCTTCCTCCTTCACAGGCCGCTATTCTGGAAGATAACTTGCATTTGCTCAACGAAATTGGCTTTCAGGTTGAACCTTTCGGGCCGAATGCATTTATGGTCCGCGCCGTTCCCGCATTGGTCGCCAAACTGGACCCGGCAAAGGCTTTACTCGCCGTCGTTGAGGACCTGGAGCGTGGGGAAACGCCGTTAAAAGAAGAGGCCGAAGAGAAGATCATATTGCGGGTGTGTAAATCGGCGGCAATCAAAGCGGGCCAGACGCTTTCCAGGAGTGAAATGGAAGCACTGGTCATGCAGCTTGAGAACTGTCACAATCCACATACCTGTCCACACGGCCGTCCCACCTTAATCCACCTTTCCGTTGCCCAGTTAGCGCGGCAGTTCGGCCGAACGTAAGAGGGAAATAAAAAAGCTTCCTATGGCAATGTCAGGAAGCGTTTCTTATTGGTTGCCCAGCCATTGGGCAGAGATATAATCCGCTTGCAGATCATGCGAATGTTGTTGATGCCGAAGGTGGGAATCGAACCCACACTCCCGAAGGAACACGAGTTTGAGTCGTGCGCGTCTGCCAGTTCCGCCACTTCGGCTGCCGGTCTTTTTAGACCGCGAATCGAGTATAAAACAAGGTCAATTATCTGTCAATAATGGACGAATCAGGCTTAATCAAAGACGCAAAAAATGGTGATATCAACGCCTATAATCGCCTGGTCCTCCATTATCAGGGAATGGTTTATAACGTCGCCTATCGCATTATGGGTGAGCCGCAATCGGCCGAGGATGCCGCACAGGAGGCTTTCATTTCCGCCTATAAGGCGCTCAATCGGTTTCGTGGCGGCAGCTTTAAATCCTGGTTGATGCGCATTGCCACCAATGCCTGCTATGATGAACTGCGCCGTAGAAAACGGAAGCCCCAATCTTCCCTGGATGAATTGACGGAAGATAATGAATCCTTTTCTTTTCTCCAAAGCCCTGGAATCGGACCTGAAGGCAGGCAGCAGCAGATGGAGATTATGAAGGCTATTGAGGATTGCCTGAAGTCGCTGCCTGACGATCAGCGGGTGACGGCCGTTTTGGGAGATGTAGAAGGATATAACTACCAGGAAATTGCAGACATCACAGAAGTGTCTTTAGGCACAGTGAAGTCGCGGATGAGTCGAGCGCGGTCTAAGCTGCGTGAGTGTTTGCAAGGCTATCAGGAACTTTTACCGCGGAATTATCGTCTGATAGGTAACACTTAGAGCCAATGCTGCGCATTGACTTGTCAGCCACGGCTGGCATCTGAACAAACGCTGATTTTAGATTTATTGATTATGTTAGACTTTTTTTGGGATTTGAGGAAATCAAGCGAGGAGAAACAGCAGGAAGCATTAAATGCTTACCTGGATGATGCGCTCGCGCCTCAACAACGGCGGAAAATAGAAGAAAACCTGGACCAGGATATGGAACTTCAGGCCCAATTGGAGCAGATGCGCGCGTTGCAGCAGCAGATGCGACAATTGCCTCAACGGCAGGTTCCCCGTAATTTTACCCTTGATCCCGCCGATTACGGCCGTCCGGCTAAAGAACCGTTGAGTCAGGCTTATCCGGTATTAAGGACAGCAACCGTTTTGACGGCATTCATTTTTGTGTTTGTTCTGGCGGCGAATTTATTCCTTGGAGGAACTTCCATGCAAAGCGCCGGGTCGAGTGATTCTGTTGCCTCAGTTGCTCAACCTGAGATGGAAACGGCCGTTGAAGAAAGTATGGATATGGAGGCGGCCTCAGAAATTGTTGTTGAAGAGGCAGAGGCTGTTGAAGCGGTAGAAGAATCAGAGGAAGCGGCCGAGGAAGCCATCAGTGGTGAAATGGAGATGCCTGCAGAGGCTCAGCAGGCGCCGTCCGCCGAAGAAATCCAGGAAGAAGCACTGCCCTTCGCGACATTGGAGCCGGACGATGAACTGCGAGAGATGCTGCCTGAGGTTGAAAGTACTATTGTGGCCAATGAATCCGTCGCTGATGAGGCGGCAGGTGCGGCGACGATGGATAGTGAAACCGAGCCCAGTTTGATTCCACCGGAGGGGCTGCCTGAAGTCGAACAGGAAAGCCTGCGCGATCCTTCAAGCAACATTGATGGAATGGTTGGTTACGGAATCGACCTGTCCACCTTGATCCTTCTCATTCTGGGGCTAGCCTTCATCGTTTTATTATTCCTCACCCTTTTGGCTCGCCGGCGTTTATAATGACTCCGGTAAACAGCGCCCCTGAGGCCATCGCTTACTGTCCTCTATGTGGCGGCAAAATGGTCACGCGCCAGGTCTCAGATAAGCCTCGTCGCGTTTGTTCCCAATGCGATCATATTCATTTTACGGATCCCAAGGTTGGGGTGGGGGTCCTGGTCGTTGAAAACGGAAAAATTTTGCTGGTGCGCAGGCGAATGAATCCGGAGCGAGGAAAATGGAGTATTCCGGCCGGTTTTTTGGACCGTGGGGAAGATCCAAGAGTGACGGCCGAGCGCGAAGCCTTGGAAGAGACCGGGCTTAGTGTCTCCATCGATCATCTTGTGGATGTATACTTCAATCCACCCAATGAGGGAGGGGCATCAATATTCATTTTGTATCGTGCCAGACTGCTTGGTGGCACCATGCAAGCGGGTGATGATGCGGATGCCGTCGGTTTTTTTGCCTTCGATGAACTGCCCGAAATAGCCTTTGTCAGCACCCAGGATGCTATCAAGCAGTTACAATACTCACACGCGTCAAAAAAAACATGGGAAGAGGATTAAGTCCATGCTGTCACTTTATAGCTGGAATGTCAACGGTTTGAGAGCCGCCTACCGCAAGGGATTTTTAGATTGGCTCTATCAAGCCCAACCTGATGTTCTGGGTTTGCAAGAAACCAAGTGCCACCCGGATCAATTGACGGAAGAACAGCGCCAACCGGATGGGTACTACACTTATTGGGCATCAGCCGAAAAAAAGGGCTACAGCGGCGTTGCTTTGATGAGTCGCAGAAAACCGCTTTCCGTCCAAATTGGCCTAGGCTATGAAGAATATGACCGGGAAGGTCGGACCATTGTTGCCGATTATGGTGATTTTGTGTTGATTACAGCTTATTTCCCCAATGGAAGCCGCGATCATCATCGTGTGCCATATAAAATGGCATACAAGGCAGATTTTCTTGATTATTGTAATCAACTGCGCCAGGAGGGGCGGCACGTGGTTTTTTGCGGTGATGTCAATACGGCTCATCGAGAAATTGACCTGGCGCGTCCCCGACAAAATAAGAAAACCACCGGATTTTTACCCGTCGAGCGGGCCTGGATCGATGAGGTGGTCGAACAGGGCTATGTTGATACTTACCGTTATCTTTACCCCGATCGAGAAGGCGCTTATTCCTGGTGGACTTATATTGGCGGGGCTAGAAACAGGAATGTTGGCTGGCGGCTGGACTATTTTTTTGTGAGTGAGGATTTGACAGAGCGAATTGCCGGTGCCACGATCCACACTGATGTATATGGATCAGATCACTGCCCGGTTAGCCTGGATTTGAGCGATCCCACTTAACTCTTTTCTTGCGCTGCCTGAGATTTAATAGAAACCTGTTCCTCAATCCATTGACCTATATCTATAAGCACCCTTTCCTGGTGAAGATCGTTATGGCTTTCATGGTAACCCCCCTCATATGTTATATAGCGTTTGTTTTGGGAGCCGACTTTGTCAAAAAACTGCCGGCTGGCCTGGGGACTGGTCAACTTATCTGCGCTGCCATGATAAATTAATAATGGGGGCTGAAAGTTTTCAGCATGGTCTTGTGTCCAGGTGACGGCCGCAGCCAATTCGGTCGACAGGCGGGGGCTTCCTTTGCCCTGCACAAGCGGGTCATCTTGATAGGCCTGGACGACGACCGGCTCCCGGCAAAGATCGTTGGCTTCCAAACCGGCCTTGATCGTCAATGAAGGCCAGACACCGGATAAAAGACGACCCAAATAGGATAAGATAGGTGAAACAGGCGGATCGCTTAGATGGGGCGCGGAGGCAATGACGCCGCTTAAATCTTGAGGATGGTGCAATCCAAAGTCCAGGACAATAAGACCCCCCATGCTATGGCCAAATAGAAATAAAGGTGTATCCGCTTCCCATTCTCTGACATGCCGGACAAAAGTTCCCAGGTCTGCACGAAATTCATTAAAACTATAAATGTGGCCGCGTTTTCCAGGTGATTGGCCGTGACCAATCTGATCGAAAGCATAGATGACGATACCACGTGGAACCAACCCTTTTACAAGGTTGTTATAGCGGCTGCTGTGATCGCTGAATCCATGAACGACAATCAAAACTGCCTGGACTTCACCTATAGGTCGCCAGTTTTGATAAAACAACTGCTCTCCACCTGCACCAGTGAACTGACCCGTTTTGTGCTTCATGTCGCTCGCTTACTCCTTTTATGATCGTGTTCAAGTGTCCGGAGGATAAAATAAGTCTGATTGCCTTGCATATTATCACCGAATGACACAATCTGGATTCTTTTAGCCGTCCACATTTTTCCCTGAAACACTGTTTCCGGGATCGATCATGTCGATGAATTCGGGTAAAGCGGTCGTATTCCTGACTCTTAGGCGCGACCATTCGTAACGGTCGTTGTAATTATGCCATTTGCCTGAGGCGGTCGTCACAGCCCCCCAAAAGTCTAATTCATTCACAACCTCTATGGTTGTCTCGTTATAACGGCCGCCAGGATAACAGAAAAAGCGCGACCGTTTCCCGGTGTGCGCCTCAATCGTCTCCATTGACCCTAAAACCTCGTAAATGACATGCTCCTTTTCATTTACGCTAAGATCGGGATGCGTTTTGGAATGGGATTCGATTTGCATGCCGGAGGCAGACATTTCCTTTACCATGTCCCAGGTCATATAATTTCCCAGATTTTTGTCAATGAATTCGGTTACAATAAAGAAGGTAGCTTTCAATCCATATTCTTGCAAAATGGGAAAGGCATTTGTGTAATTATCGCGGTAGCCATCGTCCAGAGTGATAATAACAGGCTTTTCAGGAAGGTCTTTTTTATTGGTGATCGCCAACGACAGATCATAAAGATCAATGGTTTCATACCCATTTTTTGCCAGGTATTCCATCTGTTGGCGGAAATCTTGCGGTGCCACCGACAAATCTTTACGATATTTGTTAGCGTCATCCGGGGGAATGCTAATGTAATGATACATTAGAATTGGAACTTTTAGCGTCCAACTGTAGTTTCCCGAAGGTGTAGGCAAAGGAGGTGATTTGGTTGGTTCCGGCTCGCTTGTAGTGGGTGCGTTCGTGGCCGTCAATTCAATCGTGGGTGACGGAGGAATATCGGTTGGGGTTTCGGTCGCAAGAGTTGTCGGGATGGGTGTGATGGTCGGGAGGGAGGTTGATGGTGGGGTTGCACTTTCACTTTGAACAATGGTTTCGCTGAGCATTTTCGCATTTTCGGCGCCAATGGTTGGTAAGGATGTTGACAAAGCCCCGGCGCTAATTTGCGAAGCGGTCGCTTCTGAAGTTGGAACAACCTCTCCTGTGTTGGGTGTGCATGCGCTGGTCAGACCGAGAAGGATGATCATCACAACAGCCCAATGAAAGGGACGAGCTCCTATTTTTTTTATTGATTTTGACATCTTTATTATGCGCACGCCCATAACGGCTGAGAATATCTTGGGGGAGATGTGTGGTCAAGCTTATTAATCCATTATTGGGCTAATTGAGGGTGGACGTCTTTTCCACCATCTGGTTTGTTCTGTTATACTGCTAACATTCTTTAATCCCCCGGTGTGATTGGCTTGTTGCTGAATGCACTAAAGGAAAATAATGGGTAAGGAAGAGAACGATTCAAAGGAAGAATCGATCCTGATTGAACGAGCCAAACAAGATAAAGAAGCATTTGGTTCGCTTTATGAGCGATATGTTGATCGTATCTATAAGTATGTCTACTATCGCACAGGAAATACGGCCGATGCCGAAGATTTAACAGCGCGTATTTTTGAACGTGCCTTTAATCACATTGGCAATTATCGGGATCAAGGGGTTCCTTTTTCGGCCTGGCTTTATCGAATTGCTCACAACCTTGTCGCCAACTGGCATCGCGACCGCAGCAAACGGAAGATGGTTCCTATTGAAGATGTCTCCAATTGGATAATAACCGATCATGGCCCGGAATTTGCCGCTCAATTGACACAAGACAATGAAGCATTATTAGAAGCAATAACTCGTTTACCTTCTGACCGGCAGGAGTTGTTGATATTAAAATTTGTCGAAAGGCTCTCCAATGCTGAAATTGGAAATATCATGGGTCGTTCTGAAGGGGCGATCAAGTCATTATACCATCGGACATTGCTGGCATTGAGAGAAGACATGGTTGGGCAAGACGAGGTGCGTCCCAGCAAACGTTGGGCATTTTTAACAAGACCATTTCGGCGCAACTAAGGCTGCCAGCCGCCTCTACAAAAGCCCGCACCCTTTTTTGTTACAACATCACAATGTGCTAAAATGTGCCTGATTCAGCTCACCTAAAATTAATGAAGTGGAGAAAGTCTTTTGAGCAGAAGTGAATCCTGGAAAGCGTGGACAGCAGTAATTATTATCTTGCTTTTTAGCGGCCTGGTGGCTGCGATATGGCCATATATCACTGGTCTGGGTGGTGGGGGTAGCAGTGGGATTCCAGTGGAATCTGAAACTGTGACTATTTCATTCCCCCCTATACCCATGATAAATTTTGAGGGGTGGAGCATAGAACTTGGCAGTTTTGTGTTATTTTTGATTCTAGCTCTCATTGTTATCGGTGTCGTTGTTGTCACAGGGATCATTATTACCGGCATTAATCTCATCCTGGCTCGACAGGTAACAAAAACAGTAGAAAGTGAAAAATATCAAGAGGGCAATAAGACCCTGGAGCAAAAAGAAAAATCGGCCCTCTCAGAAAAACGTGAGGGCCGCGCTGCTGACACTTCTCAACAAAATGACTATTCGAGATGGGCAGTTGTAGCGACGAGTCTGTCCATTTTGATGTTTGCCATATTTTTAGGCTACCTGGTAGGAAGCACATTCTTTCCCATGGGGGAACTCCTGGAACAGGATCAGATCGTCAATATCACAGGTATTATTATTCTGGCCTTTGTCTTGATCACATTGTTCTTCCTGTTTTTACGTATGAATCCACAAAAATTGGCGGCTATTGATGAATCAGATGATGCCGGCATACCCTGGGAAACCATTACAGTTATATTATTGGGATTTCTGGTGATGGGATTAGGCATTGGTCTTGTCGTTTTCTTCAATAATCCCCTTTAACAGTAGCCTGATGCACGCTTGCGGGAAACTTAAAAATTTTAATTATCACTTTTATTATTGGGAGCTGTTTCGTAACTTTTTACAATGACAAATAATTTCTCTTGCTGGAATGAAAAAATTACATCATATCCGAAAGACATGAGTGAGTAGGAAAAGAAGATGAAAAACGCGAAGCATTTTATTGTGGCCGGCGTGCTAACAATCATTGTCACTTTGATTTTACGTTGGTTCTTAAGCATTATTTTTGCTCTTCCATCAGCAGCCAGTCTCGAAGCTTTATCAATAGATACGTTATCCAGCGCCCACTTCTGGATGATTTCACTGTTGTTCTCCTTGATAATGGTTTTAATGATATATGCTGTAGTGGTGTTTCGGCGAGATCCGGAGGATGAGGAAGATGGACCCCATATTCATGGAAATACGAAATTAGAGATTACCTGGACCATCATCCCTTTGATAATTGTTATCGCTTTCGGCATTTGGGGGTCGGTCATGCTCATTGATATTACAAGGGCGGAGCCGGAGGAGATGCGCATCGGTGTCGTTGGCCAACAATGGGCATGGAGTTTTAATTATCCGGAATACGGTGATTTCAGCTCCGCAGAAATGGTAATGCCGGTCAACCAGCCGGTTGTCTTGGAAATGACAACAAGAGATGTTCTGCATAATTTCTGGGTCGTGGAATTCCGTGTAAAACAGGATCTTCTACCCGGCAGCGTCCAGAAGCTTCGCATTACACCTATTGAAGAAGGAGAATACAAGGTGAGATGCGCTGAGATTTGCGGGCAGCTTCATTCGGATATGCTTGCACCTGTGCGTGTTGTTTCGCAACAAGAATTTGACGCCTGGATCGAAGAACAAATTAATGCGCCAAAATTTGCCGACTTGACGCCGGAAGAGCGAGGCGCTATCTGGTATGGCAATGAGGGTTTTGCCTGTGCTTCTTGCCATAGTCTTGATGGAACACCTGGTGCGGCGCCTACCTGGCTGGGAATCTTCGGCCGTGAGGAAGTGCTTGATGATGGCACGGTTGTCATTGCCGATGAAGAATACCTCAGTAGTTCAATTCTTCATCCCAACGAGCAAATTGTCGAGGGTTACTTGCCAAACTTGATGCCCCAAAACTATGAAGAATTGTTTGCTGAGAAAGAGGCAGAGATTCTGGCGAATGAAGGTGTTGAAATTGATGTGATCGACGACTTGATTGCTTTCATGAAAACATTAGAAGAATAGGCAGGTATCGTTCCAGCCCTTTTGAACTCATCGGAAAAAGAGAGAGATTTGTATGCAATTCATATTAAGGATCATCAGATCGAAAGGTTTTGATGCCATTATGGCGGCCATTTTTGGCGCTGTTGTTGGTGCTGTGATTGCCGGAATTTTGTATGCTGTTTACACCATCATTGTGGTTAATTTGCTGGCCTTGGAAGCACCGCCATTGGTCGACCTTGTTGTGCTGCCGGCTATTGGAGCTTTGATTGTATTGGGGCATGCGGCCGTTGGTTTTGGTTCCGGGTTAGGCATGTTCCGCAACACAAGCCTGGGCAAATTCTTATACTACGGTTCGGCTAATTCGCTGACTCGGGGCCTGGTTGGGCAGGTAATCGGAACATTACTTGGTTATGCTTTGTTTGAACTATTCAGAGCCATAACCGGCCAGGAGGCAGAGCCATTTGTTGGTATAAGCGAGCCAAGCCTCGTCTTTGGGGCAATCATTGGGGTCATTGGATTTACCTTAGGTACCGGGGTATTAACTGATTGGCTCCTGTGGATAGGCGGCCATAAAACGCCCTTACATCACGGCGCACCGGAGGGGAAACCTGAATGGTTCCGCTATCTAGGTCCTGATGTAAATCACAAGGTTATCGGTATTCAATATGGCGTAGCCAGCATCGTTGTATTTTTAGTTGGTGGCTTATTTGCCCTGATTTTCCGCATTGAACTGACCCAGTCAGGCATGCAATGGTTAACCTTTGACGGCTATAACACCTTGTTTAGCGCCCACGGCATAGTTATGATAGCCAGCATTTTGCTTGGGGTTGGCGCCATGGTCAATTACCTGACTCCCTTAATGATTGGCGCATCAGACATGGCCTTTCCTAGACTAAACGCTTTTAGCTTTTGGGTTTTCATTCCAGCCGTCACCCTCATTTTAGGCGGTATGGCTGTGGGCGGTTGGGACACCGGCTGGGTCGCCTATCCGACCCTCAGCCTATTTACCCCCGGGCCAGGCGTTCTCTTGTTCATGCTTGGTTTTTGGATCACTGGTTTTTCTTCCATAGCCGGTGCGATTAATCTGCTGGTTACAACTGCTACCATGCGCGCACCAGGGATGTCACTGTTTCGTATGCCCATTTTCGTGTGGGCTTCAATTGCGACGGCATTAATTCAATTTACGTCTACACAGACCGTGGGTATATCATTGACGATGTCCGTCCTGGAAAGGGCTTATGGCCTGACCTTCTTTGACCCAGCAAACGGTGGCCTGCCAATTTTGTATCAGCATTTATTCTGGTTTTACTCCCACCCGGTGGTTTATCTGTTTGTGCTGCCGGGGCTAGGCGTCATCAGTGAACTGTTACCGGTTTTCGCCCGAAAACCGTTATTTGGTTACAAATGGGTTGCCATGTCCAGCCTGGCCATTGCTTTTGTAGGCTTTTTGGTTTGGGCGCACCATATGTTTGTCGCCGGAATGGATGATGCCCTGCGTATTCCGTTTATGATCTCTACTTTGCTTGTGGCTGTTCCCACAGGAGTAAAGTTCTTTAGCTGGATAGCGACCATTTGGGGAGGGAAATTATCATTTGAAACCCCAATGTTGTTTGTTCTTGGAGCGATATCTGTTTTCTTAATTGGCGGCGTTACCGGTCCGATATTAGGTACGGTCCCAACGGATATGCAGCTACATGATAGCTACTGGATTGTCGGCCATTTCCATGCCACGATGTTTGGTGGATTCGTCTTCCCATTCTTCGCTGCCCTTTACTATTGGTATCCAAAAGTTACCGGCCATATGTACAATGAAAGGTTAGGCCGGCTTCATTTCTGGTTGATGGTCCCTGGCTTTTGGGTGATGAGCATTGGCCAAATGAGTGTTGGCATATCGGGCATGCGCCGCCGAATTGCAGATTTTGACCCCGCCCTGGGAATTGAGCTGCGCCAGATTTTGATTACCATCGCTGCTCTTGTTATTGCCTGGTCGGTCATGATCATGCTGTACAATTTGGTTTCCAGCGTTCGCCGGCAGCCGGTGGCCACGCGAAATCCCTGGCGTTCCCGTTCTCCCGAATGGCAAACGGCTTCCCCGGTGCCTGAATTTAATTATGATGAGCCAATTGTGGTGGTAGGTGATCCATATGATTACGGGTTAGAAGGATCAACTTATATAATGACGGCCTCATCCCCGGCTGGTGACTGATCGGGGTAGAAAGGAGAAGTGGTTTGAACGACTTAAAGAAAAAGGCATTCCGGCAAGGCTCGATTATTTTCCTGGTGTTGCTGGTTCTGACGGCAATTGAGTTTTACGTTGGTATCGCGACTTTTAACTCAATTACGCTTTTGTTTATTATCTCTTTAATTAAAGCGGCGTTGATTGTTTACTATTTCATGCATATTTATCGCTTGTGGCGTGAGGAGAGTCATTTATGAGCACGGTTACGGCCCCATCCCAAGAACATGACGTGCATGACGATCACAGCCATGAACCTCCATATGAGGTTCAAGTACGCAGCAACCGGCTGGGATTATGGCTCTTCTTTATTTCAGAAATTTTCTTGTTCGGTGCTTTGCTTGTCGCCCGTTTTGTCCTGTGGGGAGCAAACAGGCCAGAACTGAGTGAGGAAGTTGGTTTGATGGCAACGCTCGTTCTGCTCGTCAGCAGCTTCTTCATATACCGTGGTGAGACAGCCATTGAGTTTGGTGACGACAAGGGTCTGCGGCGAAATTTCTTAATTGCCGGCATATTAGGCTTACTCTTCCTGGTTAGCGTCGTCTTCTTTGAGTGGAATGTCTTCGGCTTAGAGGCGGAATTATTTGGAATTGAATTATTCGGCCACCTGACCATTGCTGATGGTGTCGAATCGGGCATTTTCTTCGCCATGACCGGATGGCATGCCTTACATGTATTAAGCGGTCTTTTTCTCATCATGGTCATTTGGTTTCGCAGTCGAAAAGGCGGATTTTCGGCCGAGCGTCATTGGGGTGTTGAAGCAACAGCCATTTACTGGCACTATATTGATGTGGTATGGGTTTTCTACTACCCGGCGCTTTATTTAATGGGCACGCCATTTTAATATTTTGACCCTGATAGCATTGTGTTACCTAGCAAATGATTTTTGTAACGGATAAAGATTCGGGAAATTAAAACACAAACTATTTGATAGATTATAAAAGTTTGAATTTGTTGCGCATTTCAACCCGTTTTTGCCAAAATTCTAGTTGAAATGCGCTTATTCTTTTTTCAAGGGGTGCCGAAATGGATCCGGTTCTAAGAGCTGTCCTTTTATCCTGGGATTTGCGCCTTAGTGTGATCATCATCCTGCTGCTGTTAGGTGTCCTCTATGCGGTTGGCTGGAGACGGTTGAGGAAGCGAACTCAGAAGGCGTGTTCGCGTCGACGACAGTTGGGACGCTCCGAGTTGGTCGCGCCATGGCGGCTGGTGTCTTATTTGTCCGGTTTGTTGATCATCGCCATTTCATTGATGTCCCCGATTGATCCTTTAGGACAACAGCTCTTTTTTATGCATATGATCCAACACTTGCTGTTGATTATGATTGCACCGGTGTTGCTCTTAATCGCTAATCCTATGCCGTTTTTGCTTTGGGGATTGCCTGATGATTGGCGTATAAAGGTTGGCCATGCTATCGGCCGTCTGCTGCATCGGGATGGAATGTTCAGGCAAGGGTTGAGGACAGTTACCGGGGTTGGCATTGTCTATTTAATTTGGGTCATTTCTGTCATTGGCTGGCATGATCCTGCTTTGTATAATGCGGCACTGCGCAGCGAATTAGTTCATGACCTGGAGCATTTGACCTTTTTCATCGCCAGTATGCTGTTTTGGTGGCATGTGACCGGCGCCGGACCCCGTATCCACAGGCAGTTTGGTCGCATCGGCCGTATCGCCCTCGTGCTAGCTGCCGTTCCACCTAACATGGCTCTAGGTGTTATCCTGGCTTTTGCCGGTGTCGTTGTCTATACCTATTATGAAGCCGTTCCCCGACTTTGGGGTATCGATCCGCTCACCGATCAAACCATCGGCGGGTTAATTATGTGGATACCCGGCAGTATGATGTTTATTATCGCTGCCCTTATCTTGATCTCCCAGTTGTTGAAAGAGGAAGCGGACAAGCCACCGATGCCTGTCAGCAGATGGGGTCGTGAAGGCAATAAAGGGCGGGGGAAGCGGTCGTGAGTAAAGTAAAAAACCTGCTGCAAGCTTTGGTCGGCCGTCGCTGGTGGTGGGTCACGTTGTTGGTCATCGTAATAATGATTATTCTGGCCCGCCTCGGATTTTGGCAGCTCGCTCGCCTGGAGCAGCGTAGAGAAAGTAACCGCGTGTTGGCAGCTACCCTGGCTCAGTCTCCCCTCGATTTGACAAGTGAACAGCTCCCTGCCGACCTGACAAGCATTGATAATCGTCTTGCTATTGCTGCCGGTCAGTTTGACACGGACAACCAGGTCATGCTTAAGGTGCAAAACTGGCAGGGCAGGGCAGGCGCAAACTTGATTACGCCGCTGGTGTTTGAAGATGGGCAAACGGCCGTGCTGATTGATCGGGGATGGATTCCCGAAGCTGACAATAATCCGCAAGGTCGCACAAAATATGATTATTCTGAGCCTCTGACAGTTCGCGGATATATCGCCCAGTCTCAAACATTGCCCCAGGCCTCTCAGGTCTCTAATGATGATCGTTCAGGATACCAAGAACAATGGTACCGCGTTGATGTTGCCGGAATTGACGAGCAAATGCCTTACGATCTATTGCCCATCTATCTCATTCAAGAACCAGGAGACAATAATTCGCCCCCATTTCGCCGTGCCCCTGATCTTGATATATCCGAGGGCAACCATCTCAGCTATGCTTTTCAATGGTTTATTTTCAGCCTTGGACTCGGAATCGCTTATGTTGTTTTTGTCAACAAGCAAATCGGAGAAACAGAATCCTCATGAGGCGAGTGATTCTTCTCGTTAATCTAATCCTGGTTTCATTGTTCACCGTTATAACGATCAGGGCGCATGGCGGGGGAGATTTGATCGCGGGTCCCCAACCCGTAGGACCCTATCTTGTGTCCATATGGTTGAATCCACCCGATCCGCGGGCAACAGAACCGATTCACTTTACGGTTGGATTGGCTTCCCCCATTAACCGAGAGCCAATTCTTGATGCCCAAATCATGGTCGAAATGCGGCCGGCTGGAGAAAACAGGGTTGCCGCATCAGGTCCGGCGACGACCGAACAATCCATCAACAAGCTGTTTTACGAGACGGATTTGTTGGTTGAAGATGCCAATACCTTTGAAACAACGTTCATCATTACCGGATCAAAAGGAGATGGCTCATTGATTGTGCCGGTTAATGTGACCCAACCCTCCAACATTAATTGGATGATAGTCGGTTTGATGGGATTGGCACTCATTGTCTTTTTAGGCTGGCTGCGCTCGCGCAGGGTCGAGAGGGAGCGGGGCGGCCGAGATGAGATTCCCCTGAAAGCAGGGACATAATGGTGACATTTTAGTGACACAGAATTATAATTTTATCTGGTTAGTTCCAAGGGAATGTAAGAAGTCTACCAGAAAAATTGATTCTGACGTGTAAAGTTATAACATTAGACCAGATAAATAGCCTATTAATAATAAGGTTTTGAGAACTATGCGCATACGCCCTCGATTAGAAGAAGGTTGGAGCACGCTCTTGTTGTTAGCGGCCATGATCCTTGTGGCTTCTATCGCCATTCGGGAGACAGAATTGATTGCCGGCCTGGAAATCATTCCTATGGCAGGCATCCTTGGTTTGATCACAGGCCTGGCCCTGGCCAAGAGTAACTTTAAGGATACCACCGCGCACATTTTTGCCACCATCTTTGGGTTGTTCACGATTACTTACTTGATTGGGTTGGTTTTACCACAAGACCTCATTTGGCGTGAACGGGTTTTTAATATGCTGGCGCGGCAGTTGGATTGGCTGCAAAAAGCCTTCAGCGGGGGAACCAGCCGTGATGGTTTGATCTTTGTGATTCAAACAACGGCCGTCTATTGGCTCTTGGGTTACACATCAGCCTGGTATACCTTCCGTCACCCGCGGTTGTGGAGAGCCATCTTGCCAATGGGTCTTGTTTTATTGAGCGTCGTTTATTATTACAATGGCCCGCGTCCCTTGCTATATTACCTGGCCGGATTTGCTGTTCTCGCTTTACTATTTATTGCCCGTACTCATCTCGTTGAACAAGAAGTGGAATGGCGATCGGCATCCGTTCGTTACGAAAAAAACATCTGGTTTGATTTCTTAAGAGCCGCTTTGGTTGTTACCCTCATTGTGCTCCTCTTGTCCTGGACCCTGCCCACTTTATCAGCCAGCACCTCCGTTAATAACGCGCTGAGCAGTACCCAGGGGCCGTGGCGGGACTTTCAAGATGAATGGACACGACTGTTTTCTGCCTTGCGTTCTTATGGTGGGGTCACTGCCGATCCCTATCAAGAGACGTTAGCCCTTGGTGGACCACGCACAGTAGGTAACACATTGATAATGGATGTCTCCGTTGAGCACCAGTTACCTAATGTTTATTGGCAGGCCATTGCCTATGATACTTATTATGATGGGAGTTGGGAGGTCGCTGCCAATGCGGAATCCCGCCTTCATTTTCCGGATGATGGTGCTTTAGAGGTGCCGGAAACGCGCAGCCGGCAGGTGGTTCAGCAGGTAGTCACCAACTACCTGCCCAATTCCAGTTTCATATACGCTGCTCCAGAATTGGTGAGTTCGGACAAGCAGATGTTCGTAGAAAGCACCCCGGATGGCCAGGGGAACGAATTGGTGACGAGCGCGCGGTCCCGTTTTGTGCTGCGCCAGGGAGACGATTATCGCGTAGCTTCACGGATGTCCAATGCGGATGCAGAGAGTTTAAGATTGGCGGTCGAATCGTACCCGTCATGGGTTACCGAACGTTATTTACAAATGCCGGACACTGTCACCCAGGATACCATCGACCTGGCCGTGGAAATCACTGGCGAATTCAACAACAATTTTGATAAAAGCATCGCTGTCCGTGACTATTTGCGAAACAGCATTCAATACAACGACCAGATTGACGCGCCACCGGAAGGGATTGATCCCGTTCACCATGTCCTTTTTGAGTCGCAAGAGGGTTATTGTAATTATTATGCCTCAGCAATGGCCGTCATGTTGCGGTCCCAGGGCATTCCTTCGCGCGTTGTCAGCGGATATGCTCAGGGTGACTTTGATGAAAACAGCATGTCCTACCGGGTAAGGGCTAACAACGCCCATACATGGGTTGAAGTATATTTCCCTGCTTTCGGTTGGATCCAGTTTGAGCCAACGGCTTCGATTCCAACCGTTGATCGGCCTTTGACGGCTGGGGGTGGGGACAGGTTTGCATCCCCAGGCGAGTCACCATTGAACAGCGAGGAAGATCGCTTACCGGAAGAAGCGGATTTTGATCCTGCGTTGTCCGATCTGGAAGATTTTCTTGCCCAACAGGAAGCATCACAGCAGAATCAGTCGGTTTTTGAGCGTTTTCCGATCTGGCAAGCGTTGAGTGCGTTGACCATCATTTTGTTAGCGGCCGCCGTGTTGTTTGTAGCCAACCGGATTAACCGCCGGGTTGAGGAAGATGTCGACCGCAGCTACGAACGATTAGGTTCCTGGGCGCGCTGGCTTTATGTCTTATACCGTCCAACAGATACGCCTTATGAAAGGGCGGATTTGATGACGGCGGCCGTTCCCCAGGGCAGAGAACCCATCCGCAATTTGACACGCGAATATGTGCGCAAACAGTTCAGCGCGGATCATAAAACGGGTGATGATTTTGAACCTCTCAATGAGTGGCGTCAACTGCGGCCGCTTTTGATTCGCAGAAGCATCGCGGTGCGCTTACGAAAATGGCAAAATCGTTTCGCAAAAGAAGAATAAGCGCCTTGTCAAGCCTGATCGTCTGATATAAGCTTGGCTTATGAAGAGGAATTCAAAGTCTGAAGACAACGATTCTCAAACGACAACAACGCAAAAAAATCTGGTCAAACTGCGTGCCGTCATTGAACAGTTAAACGACGCTGTCAACCAACAACAGCGCACATTGATGTCCACCAGTCCCGATCGCTTGCAGCAGACGGCCTTGCGAGAGAGCGGTGAATTGACACGTTTGTTAATTTATGTGCGCCGCAACCTGGATGACCTTTCCAAGAAGGTAAATTCCCAGGCTTCAGAACGTATCTCCCTGAGCGCCCTGCAAGAGGTCGCTGCGACCATCAACTCCTCCCTGGAACTTGAGCAGGTGCTGAAACAGGTGATGGATGTCATCATCGCCT
>JANQGC010000141.1 GCA_028277515.1 Anaerolineae bacterium | reverse complement strand
TTATGCTGCTGCCAAGTTGTTGGCAGCAAATAACCATCATGCCGCACGCCAACTGGCACAACGATTGAATGAGCTTAATAAACGGCGCCAGCAACTAACGGCCGACTTAGGGAAGAAAGCGGAAACGATGGTCGATCCTCAAGACCTTATCCTTATTGCCGGGGATGAATCATTTGAGCCTGGCGTAGTCGGCCTTGTGGCCAGCCGCCTTGCCGAAAATAATTACAGGCCGGCCATTGTGATCGAGGTCGGAACTGAAATAAGCCGCGGTTCCTGCCGCTCGATTGCCGAATTCCATATCACAGAAGCTTTGGACGAAGCGGCCGATTTGTTGATTCGGCACGGTGGCCATGCCCAGGCGGCAGGTCTGACCTTACGATCGGAGAATATTGAACCGTTCAGCCGGCGCATGAAAGAAATTGCGTCTGACTGGCTTGAGGGACAGGAATTAAAACCGACTATCATGATTGATGCAGAAATCAGCCTGGATGACGTGGATTGGGCTTTATTTGAGACGCTAGAAAAATTAGAGCCGACCGGTTATGCTAATCCCACGCCGATTTTCCTAAGTAGAAATGTTGAGGTCATGAGTCACCGGATCGTCGGGCGAGATGGCGCGCACCTACAACTCCGTCTCAGCAGTAAGAATGGAGGCACCGCCCATCAACTTCATTCGGGTATTGCATTTAGACAAGGCGCTTGGGCGGCAGAGATGCCTCAATTCATTGATGTGGCCTATTCCGTGAGCCTCAATGAGTGGAACGGCCGGCGAAACTTGCAGCTCATGGTTCAAGATTTACGTCCGGCCCAATGAACCTGCCGCCATTTGTATACGTTTCCGGACCCAAAGCCTGGAGGCGTTGTCTTGACCAGATTCAACGGGAGCCTCGACTGGCCATCGATCTTGAATCGAACAGCATGTACGCTTATCGCGAAAGCGTTTGTTTGATTCAGATTTCAACTCCTGAGCAAGATTTTATCCTTGACCCAACGTGTGATTTTGACATCACTCCTTTGGGCGTTTTAATTGCCGATCCGCATGTGGAGAAGATTTTTCACGCAGCAGAGTACGATCTCATTTTGGTGAAACGCCAATATGGCTGGGGGCTGCAAAATTTGTTTGATACCATGTGGGCAGCACGTATTTTGGGTTACAAGCGGTTTGGCCTGGCCAGTTTGCTGCATGATATTTTTCAAATTAAGCTTAATAAAAAGTATCAGAAATCCAATTGGTGTAAGAGACCTCTCGCCCCGGAGCAATTGGCTTATGCCCAACATGATACCCATTTTCTATTTAGGTTGCGTGACCATTTAAATCAAGAATTAAATAAAAAGGGTTGTCTTGAAGAGGCAGTAGAAACGTTTGAGCAGCAAACACACGTCCAGCTAAGTGATAACGGATTTGATCCGGATAGTTTTTGGTCCATTAATGGGGTTCGTGATTTAAATAAAAGACAACAAGCTGCACTTAAGGCGCTCAATATTTTTCGCGACCAGGAGGCTCGCCGTCGAGACAAGCCCCTGTTTAAAATAATTAATGATCGCACTTTGGTTGCTTTAGCAAAAAAAATGCCTACGGACCATCGGCAATTGGCCGGGGTTCATGGTATGACCAACGGGCAAATGAAGCGTTTTGGCCGGCAAATTTTACAGGTCATCAAAGACGCTAAACATGCTCCTTATCCCAAATACCCCTATCACATACATCAGAGGCCACCAGAAGCGGTGATTTCCCGTTATGACGCGCTGCGCCAGTGGCGAAAACAAAGAGCCAGGCGCAGAGGGGTGGAATCCGATGTGATAATGAGTCGAAATGCGTTATGGGAAATAGCGCGAGATAATCCAAAAACCCATGAAGCATTATGTCGCTTGCAATCAATTGGCGACTGGCGGTGCAATACTTATGGCGATGAAATACTTCACATATTAGGAAATTCATCCGAATAATCCGGCAAATAAGGTACCCCAACTTGCTACTATTATAAAAATGTAACACCTTATGTGGTTTGTTCGCGAAGTTTCTTGACAGGTGACAGTCACTTTATTACCTGTACTGCCACTCAAATATTGACCAAAGTGACTGTTACTTTAAATCGAAACAGGAGTTTAATTATATGAAACTGACATTTCATGGTGCGGTTAGGACTGTAACGGGTTCACAGCATCTAATTGAGGTAAACGGGAAAAAGATATTATTGGATTGTGGTCTTTATCAAGGATCGCGCAAGGCGAGCTATGAAAAAAACCAAAATCTTCCTTTTAATGCCCATGAAGTGGACGTGCTGATACTTTCCCACGCTCATATTGATCACAGCGGTAATGTCCCAAATTTGGTAAAAAGCGGTTTCAAGGGGGATATTGTTTGCACTTATGCGACACGGGATTTGTGCACGATCATGCTGCGCGATAGCGCCAAGATACAAAGCTATGATATTGAGTACCTGAATAAGAAAAGAAGAAAGAATAATCTCCCGCCTATTGAGCCGATTTATAGGATGGAGGATGTCATCGACAGCCTGAAACAGTTTATTGGCATTGGTTATGATCGACCTTACCAGGTGCTGCCTGGCGTCTATCTTACTTTCTACGATGCCGGCCATATTCTGGGGTCTACTTTCATTGTTTTGGATATAGAAGATGAGGAGAAAAAACGGCCGGTGCGGTTGGTTTTCAGCGGCGATCTCGGCCGTCCGGACCGTCCCATTCTTAACGATCCTCAATTTATTGACAGCGCAGATATCCTGTTGATCGAAAGCACCTATGGCAACCGCATTCATGAGGACGCGGATGAGATCAGTTTAATCCTGGAGAAAATTGTAAATGAAACAACCAAACGTGGAGGGAAACTAATCGTTCCCGCATTTGCCGTGGGACGCACCCAGGAGCTGGTCTATCGGCTCCATCAACTCGTCGAATCGAGTGACATATCCCCGGAATTGCCGGTTTATGTGGACAGCCCATTGGCTATTGATGCTACAGCCATATACCGCCTTCATCCGGAAGCATATGATGAAGAAGTGGAACGATTTTTAGCCGAGAATAACCACCGGGACCCCTTTGGTTTTGACATGATGCGTTATACACGTTCAACGAGAGAATCAAAATCTTTGAACTTTTTACGCGATCCGGCGGTGATCATCAGCGCCAGTGGCATGGCAGAAGCAGGGCGAATTTTGCATCACTTAAAAAATAATGTTGAGGACCCACGCAACACGATTATGATCGTCGGCTGGCAGGCTCCCAATACGCTGGGCCGGCGCATTGTAGAGAAAAAGAAAAAGTTAAGGATTTTGGGTGAGGAATATACGTTAAGAGCACAGGTGGAAGTTGTCAATGGCTTCAGCGCCCATGCTGACAGGCAGGAATTGTTGGATTGGGTCGGCCATATGAATAAAATGCCAGACCATACCTTTTTGGTTCATGGTGAGGAAGAGGCATCTTTTGCATTGGCCAGTGGCCTGCGGCAAAGACACCAACTTCAGAATGTCGTTGTTCCTGAACTGCACCAATCATTTGAATTGTAAAAAAGCCTGGTCGATGAGGCCAGGCTTTTGTCATTAAATAACCCCAAGTTCCTTGCCCACATTTTCAAAGGTTTCTAAGGCCATATGAATGTCACGTTCACTGTGGGCGGCCGAGTTCATGACCCGAATGCGCGCTTTTCCGCGCGGCACCGTTGGAAAACCAATAGCCATAGCAAACACGCCTTCATCAAATAAGCGGCGGCTGAACTGCTGTGCCAATGGTGCTTCTCCCAACATAACCGGAACGATGGGTGTCTGGCTGTACCCGGTGTCGAACCCCAACGCATTCATACCTTCTCGGAATTTGGCAGCATTGGACCAAAGGCGATCAATCAATTCGGTGGATTCTTCCAGCATATTGACCGCTTCAAGGCAGGCCGCAACATCGGGAACGGTCATTGCGCTGGAAAACAAAAAGGGGCGTCCTCTTTGGCGAAGCCAATCGACAATCAGTGATTTTCCGGCAACCAGGCCACCCATGACGCCAAATGCTTTGCTCAAAGTACCCACTTCAACATCCACCCGGTTGTGTAAGCCAAAATGATCGACAATACCCCGGCCGCCGCGACCTAAAACACCTTCTCCATGGGCGTCATCAACCATGATCATGATATGGTGCTGCTCGGCAACGTCCACCAGCTTGTCAAGTGGGGCGACATCGCCATCCATGCTAAAAACGCCGTCAGTAATGATAAGACGACGTCCATATTCTGTCGTGGCTTCAATTTGGCGTACTAGGTCATCAACGTCATTGTGTGCATAACGAACCACTTTGGCTCTGCTTAACCGGCAGCCATCAATAATGCTGGCGTGATTGAGTTCATCAGAAAATATCACATCGCCACGTCCAACGATGGCCGGGATAGTCGCTATATTGGCACTAAAACCACTTTGAAATGTGATACAAGCTTCGGCTTGCTTGAACTGCGCCAGGCGTTCTTCCAGCGCGATATGCAAAGACATGGTTCCGGCGATCGTGCGCACGGCCGCGGGTCCAACACCGTATTTGTCAATCGCTTTTTTGGCCGCTTCACGAATGCGCGGGTGGCTTGCCAGACCCAAGTAATTATTGGCGCAAAAATTTAGCAAAGAAAAGCCATCTATGGTTACCCAGGCGTCCATCGGTGATTCAATGGTGCGGATGGTGTTGAATAAACCCTTATCTTTTAGATTGTCAAGTTCTTCTTGGATCCAGTTTAGCTTTTCGTCACTCATGTTTTTTACCTCAATTGGTTGATAAAATTACATTTCGGTTGGGAAATCAAAGAATTTTACTGTGATCTCAAATTTTTTACTCAAATGTTGGCCCAACGCTTTCACACCCACTGTTTCAGTAACATAATGTCCCGCAAAAATGACATTCATACCGTAATCGGCCGCTGCCCAATAATTGGCGTGTGACGTCTCCCCTGTTAGAAATGTATCTGCTCCTTGAGCATGTGCTTCTTCGATTCGATCAGCACCAAAACCGGAAACAATGGCCACCTTTTGCACATGCTCCGGCCCTTGTTTGAGGACGACAGCATCCGTCTGCAAATTGTCGTTGATTGAAATTATTAATTCATCTAAGGTTGTGTCAATTTCCCCGACAACACCGATATTAATGCCCATGGCCTCACACCACCAATCAATATTTTGCAGACCCAGCATGTTGGCTAAAACCGCATTATTGCCTACATCGGGATGGGCATCAAGAGCAAGATGTGCGGCATATAGATGGATGCCGGAAGCGAGCAGTAGCCTCACTCTTTCGCCAAGTGGCCCGGCAATTCGCTCCACATTGCGCCAAAGAATACCGTGGTGAACGAGCAGCATGTCCGCTTCCCAATCGGCCGCAGCCCGGATGGTAACTGGTGCCGTATCGACGGCTAAAGCGATACGTTCTATATGGTTGTTTAAAGCTTCCACTTGCAGCCCTTGAGGGCCATAATCCTTTATTTCTGGAATTTGAAGGTAAGAATCGAGGTAGCTTATGAGATCATTTTTATCCATCGTGTTGATAACCAGTTGTTAACTTAGCTGAATTGACGCTCATCGACTCTCTCAGGTATACTCCTGGCGTTATGAGCAAAAATGGGTTGTTGAATGGGCCTGTGCTCATTCTAAATGTTAATTTTGAACCATTACATGTTTGCAACACGAAACGAGCGTTGGCCCTGGTTTTAGGTGGAAAGGCAGAGACGATTATCAACGGACGTGGTGTTGTCCGTAGCACCTCGGCCGTTTTTGAAATCCCCTCCGTCATTCGCCTTAGCTATATGATCAAGCGTCCGAGGCCACGAATTTCTCTTTCTAAACGAGAAATTCTACGGCGTGACGATTTTACCTGCCAATATTGTGGTAGCAAAATGCGCCACTTGACCATCGATCATGTCATCCCTCGCCACAAAGGTGGACCCCACACCTGGCAAAATCTCGTTGCCGCCTGCATGCCCTGCAACAGGCGAAAGGGTGGCAAAAGCCCCGCGGAAGCCCGTATGCGTTTGCAGCGCCAACCTTATGAGCCAAAGGCTACCGCTTCTTACCGTTTTTCCAGCCATGTTCGCAATAACCAGGAATGGGCTCAATTTATTGAAGGTTGGTAAGCTTTCGTTGGCTGTTTCCCTCCGCTATTTGAATGATCCGATCCAAACCGGAATCCACCAATCCGGCCATTTCCGCAGCCATTTTTTGAAAAGATAAAAAGGGTTCGCCATACGGATCGTGGACACTATAGGGATGTCCTGACATTTCGGTTAATAAAAATATTTTGTCTGCATGTTCGGGGAACTCAATCTTTAACGCCTCAACGTGGCCGCTTTCCATGCATAAGATCAGGTCTGCCTCGTTTAGATGGGTTTGGTTAATTAACCGCGACTTGTGATCGTCAATATCGAGGCCATATTCATCCATCACCCGGATACTGTTCCTGGCCGCACCTCGCTCTACATGAGCCCAGGTGCCGGCGGAACTGACTTTCCAATTTGTAAGTCCTCTTTTGTTCAACCGGTCGCGTAGTAATGCGGCGACTACAGGAGAGCGACATATATTAGCTGTGCAAACAACCAGGATTTCCGCCATAAAAAGTTAACCTTGTGTAACCAATAACTGTGAGTAAAATAACAGCTCTTTGTTCAGCAGATTTGTGAAGGGATAAAGCGCATTAGCTCAATCGAATTCGGGTTGGAGCAGCCCATAGTTTCCATCACGGCGCTGGTAAAGGACGTTTATTGCATCATCGGCCGTGTTGAAAAAAACAAAGAAATCATGACCCAAAAGTTCCATTTGGTCGATAGCTTCTTCCTCTGACATGGGGTGTAGAGCAAAACGCTTGACACGAACAATTCGCTGCTCATCATCGTCCATGTCATCTTCAACATCAAGAGGAAGAGGCTCACCCAGATCAAATTCTTGTGTCCCACCTCCACGATTTTTCCGTTTCCGTTTGCCCCGATACCGTTCAATCTGCCGGTATAATTTATCAATAACAGCATCGACGGCGGCAAAGATGTCGCTGTTGCGCTCTTCAGCCCTCAGGATAGTACCTCGATCATCACGTATGGTAATTTGCGCCACCTGCCGTTCAACGGCGCTGCGTGTGTTTTCCGTGGTCAGATCAACTCGAATAGTATTTAAATTTGGCATATAACGATCAAGCCGGGCAGTTTTCTTCTCTACGTAATTTCTCAATCTGGTTGTTATTTCTAAATTGTGCCCGTGAATTTTGATTTCCATTTTTTCTCTCCTTGAGGAATATTGAAGTCCTTCAATTATCTCACTACTAAACAGCGCGTGCCAAACAATAAGCTGAAACAGTTTTCGCTCCGGCTATTTGAAGGGATATATTGGCAGCTAACATTGTTGCACCTGTTGTTAATACGTCATCAATCAAAAGGACATGCTTATTCTTGACTATTTCGTCTTGTGCTTGAAAGGCATTTCTAACATTTTCTTGTCGTTGCTCCGGATTTAAGCCTACCTGAGGTTTTGTGTTTTTTACCCGAACCAAATCCTTAGAATTGACCTCAATCCCCAATGATTCACCTAAATATGCGGCCAGCAGAGCAGATTGGTTAAATCCCCTCTGCTTCAGTCGTCTTGAATGTAAGGGAACAGGCATGATGAGGTCTGGAGGATATTCCCAGTCCGGCCAGGAATTCACCATTATTTGCCCTAAGGGATCAGTAAGAGCGTATAAGCCAGTATATTTCATTTGATGAATGATAGTTTTAACCGGCTCACGATAAAAGAGCGGGCTTCTTACCTGGTGAAGGGTAAATTTCGAGGAAAGACATTTACCACATGCATTGGCGGACTGGATAAGGGATCGACCACAGCGTTTGCAAATTGGGCTGAGGACCCAGGAGAATTGTGATTTGCAAGGATTGCAAATCATGGGACCCAACGAGCCACAACTCGCACAAATAGTGGGGAGTAAAAAATCGATTATTTTGTTCGCCCACCTCAAGGCTGAAGGATTTTTTATTGTTAGTGACACGGATTTGATTAAAAAATCTGATGACATCCGTCATTACGACATAAATATTGTGTTACCTGAAATTTGACAACTTTTATTAATTGGTTTTCGCTCATTTACCAAGTGAAAAATTGCCAAATTTCTGTGCAAAGATTTTTGTAGCGGTGTAAGTCGGTTATTGAATGATATTAAGAGATTTGTTTCAATTAAGGTGCACAGAAGACATCAATGTATTGGCATAAGCGTTCGCTGATTTCCGGACCCAGCAAGGTGATGATGGCAATCACCACGACGGCTACAAGTATTAACACAAGGGCGTATTCTAATAGCCCCTGTCCTTCATCATCAAAAAATGACATGTAATTCAAACCTCCATTCCGAAAGTATCGTGCTTATAGTTTTACAAGCGGTGTGCAATGTTGATAACAACGCCTGGTGCTGAGTATTTTTATAAACTACCTTCCAAGGAAAACCATCCCTGTTTAAGAGCGTATAGTACCGCCTGCGTCCGATCGTTGACGCCCAATTTTTGCAGGATAGCGGTTACATGGTTTTTGACGGTTTGGTAGCTAATGCCTAAACGTTGGGCAATCTTTTTATTGGATTCCCCCTGGCAAATGAGTTCCAAGATCTCCATTTCCCTGGGAGATAGCGAGATATGTTTGCCGTTATTATTTTCGGCCGCGCGTTCTCCATAACGATCGATTCGATTTTGAATCCAACTATCGAGCTCCTTTTCAGTCAACACTTTTCCGTTAATGACATAATCTCCGGAAAAAACATTGTGAACCGTACCGATCAAAATTTCCGGGGACATATCTTTGGAACAAAAAGCTGATGCGCCTGCACGCAGAGAGTGGAAAATGTGTTCCGGCTCATCGTAGCCGGTAATCATGACAATTTTCGTCTGTGGAGACCCGCTTTTAATTTTCCTTGTAATTTGCAATCCACTGGCGGCCGGCAAATTAATATCCATTAAGATGACATCAGGTTGTAAGGCTTGGCTTTGATCCAATGCCTCATCTCCGTCTTTGGCTTCGCCTACCACCTTAATTTGAGGGTCCGTATCAAACACATCTCGCAATCCCTGGCGGAATACGGGATGATCGTCGACGATGAGGAGTTTAAGCAAAGTCATGATGTAAGATGGATCAAAGCAAACGCTCGAAAAATAAAACCAGTTTCAAGTCCTTTATACATGAGCAGTATACCAAAAAAAGAGTGTTGATCCCATATGTTTTTAACTGCGGAGGAAAAATTTTCTCACAATGGACGTTGGGCATAAATGGTGAAAAGATCGCCAAAATTAACGGGGATTGCTATTTCATGCACATTCAATGTATTGGTTATAGCTGTAGCTGCCTTGCCTAATGGGGGATAAAAACCGGTTAAGCGAGAAGCTAAATATCCTAACCTTAAGTAGCGGCCTTGAGTGCCGGACCAGACTATCTGAAATCCACAACCCTTTAAGAGGGCAGCTAACGTATTTTGACTGAAATAGTAGAGATGCATATCCATAAGCCAGGGCCAGCGATGTTTTAACAAACGCGACATGAGACTTTCCACATCCATCGTATGCACCGCCAGCCATCCACCAGGTTTCAACAATTGAAATGACTTCTTCAATTCCGAAGCCGGGTCGGTCACATGTTCAATGACGTCCCATAGCGTAATGACATCAAACTTTAATCCATTGAGAAGATGGGAGAATTGCGTGCCTTCAACAATTTGAAGCCCTCGTTTCCTGACTTGAGCAACAGCCCAATTGGAAGGTTCAACCCCATAAGCGTTCCAACCCGCTTTTTGGGCAACTTCAACAAAGACACCGATATAAGCGCCGACATCAAGAAGTGAACGGCCATGAGCCGGACCGGTAAAATCTTCTAATTTTCTGAGGTGCTTTTGAAAGGTGAGTTCGCGCCCTTCTCGCTCTTCAACATATGTATTGTCTTCAACATGGGCATACGCTTTTTGAAGTTCATCGTCATTCCATCGTGGATTAGAATAGACTAGCCCACAATGTTTGCACTGCACGATTTGAGCATGACTCCCATAGTCGGGACTTGTACAACGGAATACATCCACGTTGATATTATGATTTTTATTTGCCGTTGCCGGATAGCGGATGGTCCAATCATCCCGGCCGCAAAGGTTGCAGTTTACTGAAATCATGAGGAATTGATTGAGGGTCGCCGGGGACGGTGGGCAAAAATGCGGCGTGCAAAAAGTCTAAAGACAGTATACTGGGCTTTGAAAACTTCCTGACGCGAAATTTTTGTTTTCCCTTTTCGTCGATCTTCAAAAATAATTGGAACCTCCCCAATTTTCCAACCCCGCCGTTGGCACATGAACAGCATTTCAACCAGAAATGAGTAACCGCTTGAAAAAATTTCGTCCAATGGGATGGATTCCAAAACTTCTCTATGATAGAGACGGAATCCGGCCGTGGTGTCGCGGGCCTCAAGACCTAATAAGGTGCGGGCAACAAAATTGGCAATTTTGCTAAGCCATATCCGTTTCCATGTGCAGTTTCTCGAACCTCCACCCGGTACGTAACGAGAACCAATTACCATATCTTTACTTGCGCTAAGATCGATCATCGACGGGACATAGCGGGGATTGTGAGAAAAATCAGCATCCATGGTCATGATATTCTTAGCGTTGAGGGTTTCAAGAGCCATATTAAATCCTGCAATGTAGGCTGTACCCAATCCCATCTTTCCCGGACGGTGAATGACATGAACTTTCCCAGGGAATTCGACAGCCCACTCATTAGCAATATCTCCGGTGCCATCGGGCGAATTGTCGTCAACAATTAAGACACCAATGTCATTTGGTAAGGCTAATAACTGCGAAACCAAATCGTTGATATTATCCGCTTCATTATAGGTGGGGATGATGACGATTGTCTCTGGTTGGTCCATCAGATATTTTCATTCCAATAAGCTGCCGATTCTATCGGCTTAGGGGAGGGGGGTCAAAAGGGAGGGTGCTTTTGGCGGGATTAACAAAGAAAGCTATAACTTGACCATGAAAATTGCTGTTTTATCGCGTAATGAATCGTTGTATAGTACCCGAAGACTAGTCCAGGCAGCGCGTGCGAGGGGTCATCATGTTAGAGTAATTGATACTTTAACGGTGGCAGTTGAGGTGGGATTATCTAAAGGTGGCAATTCCAGTCCACGCCTTATCACCAGCGGACCTTTGGGACTCACGCGAACGGGGAGTATTCCGGAAGTGGATGCTATTATTCCGCGAATTGGCGCCTCGGTTACTTTTTATGGGCTGGCTGTCGTCCGTCAATTTGAGGCATTGGGTGTTTTAACGACTGCCGGTGCCCCAGCTATCGCTTGTTCTCGGGATAAGTTACACAGCTTGCAGCGCATGAGCCGGGCAGGTCTGCCGATCCCGCGCACGGCCGTCATCGCTCGATCTCAAGCGCTATTCTCGGCCGTTCATGCGGTGGGAGGTATTCCCGTTGTGATAAAACTCATACGCGGAACCCAGGGCAAAGGCGTTGTGCTGGCCAAGAACCTGGCGACGGCCGCGGCCGTGTTGGAAAAGGTACACAAAGCGCGCCGGCAGGCGCTGGTGCAAGAATATGTTGCCGAATCCCACGGTAAAGACACCCGAATCATTGTCGTTGGGGACAGGTGTATTGCCGCAATGGAGCGCAGTGCTGTTGGGGGGGAGTTTAGAGCCAATTTACATCGTGGAGGGACAGCGGTTTCAGTTATACCGGATAGTGAACTATCTAAATTGGCCGTGGCTGCGGCCAGAGCACATGGTTTAGCTGTCGCCGGAGTGGATCTGATTTTTTCGGATCGCGGCCCATTATTGCTTGAAGTTAACTCCTCCCCTGGCCTGGAAGGCATTGAGGGGGTCACCGGAATCGATATTGCTAAAGAAATTATCGTTTACCTGGAGCAGAGCAGATTAAAGAATAGAAAATAAACTATACGCAATAGTATTACGGGTTTTGGTATTTTATTGAATCGGCTCATCTTCCAGTGAAATCTCATAGAGATTCCAAAACTCAGAATCTTGACTGGGATCATTGGCGACGTTTTGAACATTCGGGCGCATCACCGTGATTTTGGGATTGTAGACCAGGGGTAAAACGGGTAATTCTGTTGAGAAGATTCGTTGAGCTTGTTGATGGTTTAATCTCTGTTCCGGGCTTCCACTCAGAGAGTTCAAGGCAGAGGCGCAAATGGCATCAAATGTTTGATTTGACCAACCGCTGCGGTTTTTGCCCTCCCAACCATCATATAAATCTTCAGTAATCGGGTTGGTTTGATCGGGCGGACCGCTGATTTGACCAGATGTAAATCGGGTGCAGTCCGGGATTTGAGTAACCTCAAATGATGACAGCGCAAGGTCAAAACGCCTTCCATTTACCTTGTCTCCTACTGGGGCTTCAGTTTGATCATCAGGGCTTTGTCTTTCAATTAGGATTTCTATGCCGCAGGCCATCAGATTTGCCTCAATCATTTGGGCCGAGGCATGCTCACCTGGTTCTAAGCCTATTACCAAGGAGACGCGAAAATCGCTCCCTGTTTGCGGGTCCTCGCGGATTCCGTCGAGGTCAGTATCAATAAAACCGATTTCATCAAGAATGGTGTTGGCGGTGTTGGGATCATAAGGCCAGGAAGCAATATCATTGGCCAATAACGGATGATTGCTAGGAATATAATTATCAGCAACGGCGGATTGCCCTTGATAGAGAGTATCTACCAGGTCTTGCTTATCTATGCACATTGAAAAGGCTTGCCGGACACGTGCATCTTCAAACCAATCCGGCCGGCCGATGCCATCTCCGTAATCATCCCAGGAATTGATGCCGAAGATGATTTCCCAACCCCAATTATCCGGATTAATTGACGTTTGTAGCATACCTTCTTCTTCGGCCTGCAAGAAGAAGGGAATTAAATCAGGTGCCAGGTCTTGATGAGACAGGACATGGCAATTTCCCTTCAGAAGTTGGCTAATCCGTTGATTTGTATCGGCGATAAAGCGATAAGTGACGCTCTCCAGGCGCGGGTATCCAGCAGGGGATCGATAATAAAATGGGTTGGGTTCCAGACGAATACTTTCTCCTGGCCGCCACTCGACGATTTGGAAAGGTCCATCACCAACGGGTAAGATACTTGAGGCCTGGGCTGTTTCTAACTGCTGCAACTCTAAATCCAACCAGGTGTGACGAGGTAATGGATGGTGAAAATTTAATTGGAAATCAGTTGGTTGAAATCCTGGTAGTCCTGTCCAACGAATTTGTAGATTTCCCATACTTTGATAACTTGCCGTACGCTCAGTCAGATATTTATCCCCTGGGGAATCTGCGTGTGCCGCAAGATGAAAACTGTAGACGGAGTCCGCTGCCGTTACCGGTTGGCCATCTGACCAGTTTCTTTGTTTCATCTTAAAATCTACTACCCACTGATTTAAAAAAAGTTTAGCCCCATCAAATGTTATTAAATTTCCCTCGGAATCAATTATACGGTTTCCAGGTTGCAATGAAACCACGTTTCCCTCTGCATCAACGACAAGGTCATCTTCTTTGACAGGGACAACGCGGATACTGGCATCCCCATTTTGGAAACTTGGAATCAATTCTAGTCCCACAGCTTGATAGTCATAGGAAGGTGTGGTGATGTCATTTTCAAAAATGCCATCCAACACAGCTTTTTCTGCTTCAGATTGTTGTGAATACCAAAATAAGGTTTCTGGTTCTTCAGGCAAACAAATAATGAGATCCTTACCGGTCTCATTAATGGCCGGAGTCGCGGTGAGGGTCGCGATTTCCACAATATTTGTGGCTTCTATTTGAGGCACGGGCTGAACAGGAACCTGTTCGTCGGGAGTTTGACAGCCTAATTGGACAAGTATAGAGATGACGAGGAAAAGCAGCGAAATATACGGTCTTCTCATATTTCGCCTGTCCGAAGTTGGCCGATAAAAGGCTCATAGGCAGACACGTCTAAATCTCTGACACTGCGAGAATAATAGTCCTGGGTGATCATGGCTTGCTGTTCCCGGTTAAAATGTTGATAGCGTCGGCCGGCAAGGCAAGCAGTTGACAAACCATTGATCCCACCATAGTTATAACAGTCTCGTTTTGTTTTTACTAACATGTAAATCGCTTCGCCGAGGTAGCGGGAGCCGACACGTTCAAACTGGTATACATGGGTTAATTCATGTACGACAATCGATTTATTTTCGCGCGTGTGACGACCTGTGCGAGGGAGATTAATACTATGCCAAGTTGCAAAGGCAAGGTTGCCATTTACCTTAAAAATGAGATCGAAAATTCCACCTTCGACGACACGCACGTCACCGTAGCGCATGGCTTGAGGTCCCAATATTTCAGCGATCATGGCCGTTTCCGGCCCGCTGAGCGGCGTGGTCTTTGCCAGGAGATGCATCAAAAATTCGGCAAGTTCCGGGCCGCCAACCAAATCAAACATTTGTGCCGTCACCTGGTGCAGCCAGTCAAAGAACCGGCCGATTTTATAACGAAGCCAGCTTTTTAATTCTTTATAGCGAATCGCATCGAGTAGTTCAGGAAAGAAGAAAAGAATGGCATCTATGGCCCGCAAAAACGATGTAAAAAGACGGCCGATTCGGATGGGAAAATCACGGACAAGATTAGTAGGCCACATGAAGAAATCGCGCAGCCGTTCGCCTAGCCATAAGAATAACGCGTAGAAAAACCGTTTGGTGGGAGAATTACTTATTACCATGAACAATATGTATTGGATCGCGGATTTGTTTCTTTAGATAACAATCATAGCTTAAGTGGTTTGTTCGCCAAGTTCCTGAACAAGTGACAGTCACTTGAATCGCTACGATCTCTCTGAAAGAAGAAATAAGTGACTGTCACATTATGAATAATTTTTTCCACTCTCTGGTTCATTAAGAAACTGTTTCCTCAAAGCCTTGATGATTTTGTGATCGGCACCGGCAAAGGCATACCGATCTAGATCGGCCGATGTCACCCAGGCATGATCTTTAACACCCAAATTTTGTGGCTCACCCCCTTCTACATGAGCAAAGAAAGCATGAAGGGAAATCCGAAAATGGGTGAAGGCGTGCTGCACCGTCGTTAATTTAGAACCAACTGAGATGTCGAGGGCTAGTTCCTCTCTTATTTCACGCTTTAAAGCTGCTTTTAAAGTTTCTCCATCTTCCTGTTTACCGCCGGGGAATTCCCACAAACCGCCAAGCAGGCCGTCCAGAGGGCGTTGAGTAATCAAAAATGGAGCTTCGGAATTCGTCTTTTCCGTTTGCCAAATGACGCCGGCCACGACGTCAAAATGGGGTATCTCTTTTCTGCGAGAGCGTACAGGCCGTTCGGCCTGAGTTCCCCTTTGAAATGCCATACAATGATTTTTGATCGGGCAGAGAGGGCAGCGCGGATCATTGACGATGCAAATCGTTTGTCCCAATTCCATTAAGGCCTGGTTGAAATCACCAGGTCTTTGATCGGGGACGAGATCTTCCGCGACGTCCCATAGCATGTTCCTGGCTTTATTTTTCTTGACATCGTCAGGTAGATCAAGAAGGCGGGCTAAAACGCGAATGATGTTGCCATCCAGGACCGGCACCGGCAGGTCAAAGGCAATTGAGGCGATAGCTCCGGCCGTGTAACGGCCGATTCCCGGTAAAGCGAGCAAGTCGGTATAGGTTTCCGGTATTTTCCCATCATGTTGCTCACAAATGATCCCCGCTGCCTTATGTAAGTTGCGTGCGCGACTATAATATCCAAGCCCCTCCCACATC
>JANQGC010000235.1 GCA_028277515.1 Anaerolineae bacterium | reverse complement strand
GTGATCTGCACCCCCTTCGGTTTACCGGTGGACCCGGAAGTGTAAATCAGATAGGCCAACTGCTCACTGTTCACCCTATCATCAACGTGGTCTGCTTCTTGTTGAACCTCCATTGAATCAGCCGTAAATTGATCCAGATCCAAAATATGCTCTGGTGTAAAATTCAGACCGGCCAACAAACTGCCCTGGCTAACCATGACTTCGGGGTTAGCATCATCCAACATCAATTTGATACGCGCTTGAGGGAAATCGGGATCAAGAGGAATGTAAGCCCCGCCCGCCTTGAGGATAGCCAGAAGTCCGACAACCATATCCAGGGACCGCTGGACATATAACCCGACGAGGGTTTGCCTGCCCACTTCCATATTTTTCAGAACGGCCGCCAGATAATTGCTCCGCCGGTCAAGTTGGGCGTAAGTTAATGATTGGCCCTCAAATGTAACGGCGGTGCGCTGTGGTGTTTTCTTTGCTTGTTCGCTAAAGAGATCGGGCAGGCTGCTTTCACTTGGATAATCTTGCTCAGTGGCATTCCAAAGGTCCCAGCCTGGCTGCTTTTCTTTTTCCTTCATATTGTTGGTGGCTGTATCCAGGGTTTTTCAGATGTCAACTTTGTAACCGCGAAATCCATTTCGCGCCCTGCAATGAAGAATGGAATCCCCAGTTACAATTCATAAAATGTTAAGGGTTATCACACCCCTCACCTTCACTCAACGATTGGCTAAAAAAGCAGTTGTAAACCGCTTCGGCCGCAAAAGCATGCCCTTCGG
The DNA here is from genome assembly GCA_028277515.1 of Anaerolineae bacterium. The sequence goes on along the minus strand of JANQGC010000235.1, from coordinate 17,365 downwards.
CCGTATAATGACCTTGCCCATCATTGAAGTAAAAATCTTGCACTTGATCGGGAGCAGCTTCCTGCGACGCCAGGTAATGGCCTAAACCGAAGAAGGGAATCCCTTGCTCCTCGGCAAATCGACGCAGTTCATTTTCCGGGTGAAGCAGATCACCATCGCTTACCTCTGATTGCCACGTATCCGCTTCATAAAATTCGACGGGGAACGCGGGGATCGTTACCATACGAACGTCAACGCCAAACGCTTTAAGCTGGTTGATGCCCGTTTTCAATTGGCCGCCGGCAATCGTCTGAGCCAGATCATCTGTCTGCTCGTTATAAAGAAACCAGTTAAATGGTTCACTCGCTCCGGAAGCGGCCGCGCTTGAAGGTCCGATGAGTTCCATTACAACCCTGGGTGTCAGATAATGGGTTTTTACCAGTTCCACTAATTGAGTTGGTTCGTATCCGCGCAAAATTTCGTGTCCAAGCTCATGGTGAGGCAGCCAGTTGTCCGGATGGAGAACGACCCCTCCTTCCTCATCAATAATAAAATGGGCAATCGCTTCTTCCGGTGATTGGGATGATTGAAAATCATTGCCAATATCAAAGAAGATGATGGCCTCATCCGGATTAAATGCCTCCAGGGCAAATTCCAGGATGATCTGATCCATATAGACCCCAGGTCCATAATCCGGGTGGCCTAAACCCAGCACCTCAATGGTCTGGCCTTCAGGCAGTTCCTGGTTTAGCATCTCTTCTAAACGAACACCCAGGTTTTCTTCTTTGTCAACCTGGAATGCCTGAAGGAAGCTGTCACCCAGAAGAATGATGCGGTAGGAATCATCCGATAATTCAAACGGCGGATAATGCCAGCCCCAGTTATTGGCCGTCGTATTCTGAAATCCTTCATTGTTGTAGTAAATCCGGCTGTAGGGAGAAAAGCTGTCGGTCAACCGGGTCAGGCTGGGTAAAGCGCCAAAATAGGAAAGCGCCTGCATGATGATTTCTAGGACCAGTAAAAAGGCAAGAGCGTAGGCAATCACTTTGCGCCATAACTGCGGCCGTGTGTCGTCGCCCCAGCGGTAAAAGAGCAGGATGCCCCCGCTTAAAAACATGAGGATGACGAGTAAAACCTGGAGCGCCGGGAACGCGACCCAGCGCCGGGGCACAGCGAAAAATTGCCAGATAATGATGCCATAAATGACGAAGATGCCGATAGCTATAGGGGGTCGCATTTGAATGAAATCAAGGATGCGCCTTAACCAGCGATCGTCATTCGGCCGTAGCAGCAAAGACGCCCAACCTAACATACCGATGGTATAAACCACCATAAAAATAAAAGATCCCCAGGAATAGCGTCCTAACACAACGGGATTTCGACTGGTATGATCGACAAGATTTACGAATCCAATGATCAAGAATAATAAAACCACCACCAGAAATAGTAAATAGGCTGGTTTTTGGATTCGATCTTCAAAACTTGTTTTTTCAGTCGTTGTCATGTGCAGTCTATTCCTCAGTCGATGTTTTGAGGACCCAATCGTCAATATAATACTATACGACGTCAGTCTGATTTTACTAATTATCTTTAATTGTCCCCGCCCCTAACTCTATAATGACCGCCCTCATTTTACTAGCTACCCGGCAGTTTAGATATAGGACGCGGACAAGAGCGGATTTACGCAGATAAAAAATTCAGCGTCATCAGCGTGAATCAGCGTCCAATTAATCTTCTCATTGTAGAAGTACCGGGTTGCTACTCATTTTAGAGCGTATTTATTGTCAATTTAATTACACTTCTTTGATCTTCCTATATTTATGAAATTATTCTTAAGAATCGGCTTAATTATTTCATAAACAGTCACTTTTATTCGACTTTTATCTATTTCTTCCGCACCCGCGGCCCCTCGACCGTATCTTCAATCTCATACCCGGCCTCGGCAACCATCTCCCGCAGCCGGTCCGCTTCGCCCCAATCCTTGTTAGCCCTCGCCGCCGTTCGCTGGTCAACCAGGCTCAATATTTCCGGCGGGATCATCGCTTCTTTTGGCTGCCAATCAGCCAAACCCAACCCAAACACACGGTCAAACTGTAGAATCGTCCCTTTCTTCACGCCGGCCGGCAGATCGCTACCCAGCAGATCCCAGGTCAAAGCCAACGCCCGCGGCATATTTAAATCATCATTAATCCGCTCCTGGAAGGCGTCCAGCATCGCCTCATCGGCCGGTCCAGCTTCTCCTAATTCATAAACAGACCTGCGCAGGCGATTTAACGCCTTCGCAGTCCCTTCCAGGCTTTCCCAGGAAAATCTCAATTTGGAACGATAATTGGCATTGAGTAAAAAGTAACGGTACGCCAGCGGGTCAATATCGCGGTCGATTAACGTTTGCAGGCGTAGAAATTCGCCGCGAGACTTACTCATCTTTTCACCACTGAACTGTAAAAAGTAACCATGCATCCAAAAATTGGCCAGTTTGGTCCCATAACAAGCCTGAGTTTGGGCGATTTCATTGGTGTGGTGCACCGGGATATGGTCCTCGCCACCGCAGTGAATATCAAAGAACTGGCCAAGATATTTGGCTGCCATCGCCGAGCATTCAATATGCCAGCCGGGGAAACCAATGCCCCAGGGACTATCCCACTCCATTTGCCGCTTCTGGTCCGGCGGGCTGAACTTCCACAAAGCGAAATCCGTCGGCTGACGCTTCTCGCCCATCTCCACCCGCGATCCGGCTTCTAATCCACTGACATCCAGTCGAGCCAGATAGCCGTAATCCTCCATCATAGATGTGTCGAAATAGATGCCATCCGTGGTGCGATAGGTGAATCCCTTTTCTTCGATGCAGCGGATCATCTCGATTTGTTCGCCGATATGATCCGTCGCTTTGCACCAAATCGTGGGGTCCAGGATATTTAATTGCTGGAAATCATCCATAAATGCCGAACTGAATGCTTCGGCGATCTCCCAGGCCGTTTTCCCGGTGCGCCGCGACCCCTTCTCCATTTTATCCTCGCCTTCATCGGCGTCGGATACAAGGTGCCCGACATCAGTAATATTGATCACATGCCTGACCGTGTAACCATTAAATTCCAACACGCGGCGCAAAATATCCTCGAACACATAAGTTCGCAAATTACCGATGTGGGCGTAATCATAAACGGTCAATCCACAGGCGTAGAGACCCACATCGGGTGGATTTAACGGTTCAAATTTCCGTTTGCTGCGGGTGTATGTATCATAAAGGTGTAATTTCATAAATGATGCTCGCTTCCTTTAACGTTCCATCAACTGTATCGCCGCTTGCCTGATCCGCTCCACATTGGGCAGCACCTGGTCTTCCAGGTGGCGCGCATAGGGGATCGTTTCCTGTGTGCAAACACGGCCGAATTTTAGATTAATTCCCGCTTCAAGCACAATCGCCGCCAATTCACCTGACAGACCGAACCGCTCATAATCCTCATCAACGACCAGCAACCGGCCGCTTTTAGCAACCGCCTCACAAACCAGGTCAATATCCAACGGCCAAACTGAGCGCAGATCGATCACCCCGGCCTGGATACCTTCTTGATGCAGGATTTCGGCCGTCTCCAACGCCCGGTGTACGCCTACACCAACGCTGATCATCGTCAAATCCCACCCTTCACGGCGCACAACCCCTTTGCCCAGGGGCAGCGGGGTCCACTCACTGGGAACCGGACCAAATCTTCCCGCTTCCGGCACATCAAATATGACCGTTTCCCGCCCTCCTTTGCCCATCACATCCAGCCAGTAATCGGCCAGCAGCTTATGCTCCATAAACATCACCGGCCCCGGTTCCTCAATCGCCGCCAGCATCAACCGGCCGGCATCTTCAGGGGTTGCAGGAACAACCACCGCCAAACCGGGAATATGCGGGAACCAACCCCACAACGTCTGTTCGTGCTGCCCCGCATCCCCATAGCCACCGCCACAAGCCGTGCGGATGACCAGCGGCGCGCGCCATTTCCCACCGGAAAACGCTTCAACCTTGGCCGCATGGTTGATTAATGCATCCAGAGCGACGCCGATATAGTCAACCAACATAATCTCCACCACCGGACGCAGCCCCGCCATAGCTGCTGTCACCGCCGCGCCCAGAAATGCGGATTCACTGATCGGCGTTGACCGCACCCGTTTTTCCCCGAAGCGCATAAAGAGGTTAAACCGCAGGCCATGCACATCTTCGCCAAAAATCAACACCCGTGGATCGGCGATCATGGCCTGCACCAATGCATCTTTAATGGCCTGGGCAAAACTTGTTTCTTTCATCCTAACGCTTTCCGGACGACAACAGCCATCTCTTCCTGTATCATTCGTTCGAGATCCAGCAAACGTTTTTCATCATTCATCAATCGAGGCCGGATCAGCTCCAAAGGATCATCCTTATCAAACCGATGATCGTGCAGGGCCTGGCGGAACATCCCCATGAGCCAATTCATGTTTTTAACGCGTCCTTTAAGAGAATCCCCTTTTCCGGCCGCGGATCGCATGACCGGTCCCACATCAGGTATTTGCTCCCTACGTGCTGTGCGCATTAAGAGATCACCTAATAAATGGCTGTCCGGGCGGGAGCATGTGGCGTGAATAAAAGCCGGTCCATTTCCCTCGCGAGCATGTCCAATATACCGGTCAGCGGCCGCCCAAACGTTAACCACATCACGGCCGTCGATCTTCACTGCCGGCATGCCAAAACTCCTGGCCTTCCCCGCGATTTCGGCTCCCATCGACTGCTCGGAACGCGTCGTGATCGCCCACCCATTATCCTTACACACAAAAATCACCGGCAGCTTCCAGACCACAGCCAGGTTAAGCGACTCCATCAACATCCCTTGATTGATCGCTCCCTCGCCAAAAAAAGCAACTGCTACTCCCTTGGTCTCATTATATTGTGCTGCCAAAGCGAATCCTGCTGCCGCCGGACCTGAGGAACCAACAATGCCGGAGGCGGCCAACAGATATTCTTCAGATAGAAGATGCATATGGCCGCCCCGCCCACCAGATAGACCATCCGGACGGCCGAGCAGTTCCTTCAACACCAATATGGGATCAAGACCGCGCATAATTACCTGCGGCGAGGCACGGTGATCGAGGGCTAACGCATCCCCTTCCTCCAGGTGAGAGATGACTCCCGCAGCAATAGCCTCCTCCCCAATTCCAACATGCATCTCCCCAAAGATCAGCCCTTCGGCCCAAAGTTCAATCACCGCCTCCTCAAAAAGGCGGCTGCGCAGCATCTGTTGATATAATTCCCAAAGATCCGGACTCAAAATGAATCCCTCCATGCCGTTTCAGTCACAGGCTGGTAATCGTAGCCGAGGATAGCACCCCCAAACTATCTATGTCAAATCATGTTCTCATTGATCCTAACCACCCTCATATTGATCGAGCGGGTCCCCCCAGCGCCGCTGTAAATGGCTGCGAATGGTTGTTCCCCCTTCCCCCAATTCTAAATCAAAATAAGGTTCCACATGCTCATAAAGGTTTGAACCCCTTGAAAACCAGGCTGGGGTGAGCAAGGCATCCCATTCCCAGGGGGAGGTTTCATAATATTCAATATCAGGGATGCGCTCCCGTTCGGGCAGTTCCATGTAGTCTAAATAATATCTCTCCACGGTATCCGCCCAATTGGGGCCATAGAGCATATACTGGACTTGGTGGACAATTTCATGCATCAAGACGAAACCGGTTGCCGGTGTTTCCCGATCGAAATAATAAGCCGCCGATGCGCTGATTTCCGGATGGCGTTCCAGGATGGCGACGCCAGTCGCCTGGCCAAAATCAACCTCATCAATGACCACATCGGTAAAATCGTCTCCCAGTATGCTTAGTTCAGGCAGAACACGCATATCCTTGCCCGGCGCAACCGAATGAACCGCCTTATTTTCGGCCAGGGTGTACAGGTAATTCGGTCTGTTCGTGAACATATGCTGCACAATCCCGGCCATTTCATGTAATAGCTCTCCCGTCACGCCGGGGTCCCGCCCGGCACGCAGCGTATAAAACAACGTTTCATCGCTCGGAGCAGGGACAATCGCGAACTTTGTATAGTATGGCACCTGGTCGCGGGCGAAAACTTGCTGCTGCCCATCGGCCGTAAAATAACGGTAAGTTATTCCATCTTCATACGCCGCCGCTGCCAATTCATCATGCAGCAGCGTCTCATTCTCACGGATTTGCTGCCAGGTCACGGGTTCTCTGCCGTCAATATTGATCGTCACCTGCGGCCATAATCCCGGATGGGCGTCGATCCAATCGGCCATTCGCCCCTGTGGCGCATAATGTTCGCTTTGCCAATCAATCCCTAATATTAACTGTTCATACTGTGGGCTGGCCAGGGAAACCGGGTCTGTATATCCCGCTTCGTAATCATGCTTGCTGATCAATATCTGAACGGCCGTTTTATTGCCTAGCTGATCGGCCAATTCCAACGTGACCAGGCGTTCGATCTCATCAAAAACTGGAAATAGTTCACTGCTGTCTAGATGAATGGCATACCGTTTTAAGGCAGCCCCATCTCCATTTTCCAATGTTTTGATGGGCAGCTCATTATAACTGGGATCGATATCAGCTTTGCGCTCTAAAAGAACATTATCTTCGTTGCGAAAGCGCAGAACGGCCGACTGTGGATCATCATCCACCCAGCTAAACTGTAGACCAGTATGCACCACCATGTCATCAAGGATAATGAGCCGGCCGAACAGTGGATGCTCAACCGGCACCGCCCCCAAAGCCCCATCACCAATGCCGCTCAACTTTTGTACCTTGACGTCACCCGGCACAATCACCGGCGTCGCTGTCGGACTGGGCGTCACCGTTGGGCTTGGCGTCATCGTCGGCGATGGTGTTTGTGTGGCCGTCGGCGTTGCCGGCGGGGTGCTCGTTTCAGTCGGCAGCGTGGTTGGAATGGCGGTCTCATCAACTGCTTGCTGAACAATTGGCGCTTGCTCACCATTTTCCTGGCTGCCTACTCCCCTCAGAAATGAGCAAGAAGTCAATCCCAAAAAGAGCAGTACCGGCCAAATCCAATGTTCTCTCACGATTATGTATCTCCCCCTTCTATCCAAAAATTTGACAACTTTTATTAAGTAGTTTTGCATTAGATTTGTCAATTTTTCCAATGGGATTTTCAGAGGTGCAAGAAAAAAATTGACAAATCTTTCGAGTGTTTACTTAATAATAACAGGGCCAGCAGCAATAAAAAAGGACATCTTGAATGTGGCTACGGATTGATGTAACCGAAATTTCATAATTTCGTTCCTCAGCGCGATAAAAAATCGCGGCACCATATCCGACTTTAGAATCACCCTTTAAATACTATCCTCTTATATCGCAACCAATTGCCGGAATAAACGTAGTATAATCAAGAACCGAAAATAATGCGGCCGGCATTAGACTTCAACGGCCGACCAAGCAAAATCCACCCCAATGACAGGAAGGGTGTTATGAGTAATAACAACGACAAAGTCGATCAAAATGGGCATATTATCGCTGTGGATAATGTCGTCAAGAGCTTCCCCGTTGGCGACGACCAGCTTACCATCTTAAACGGCGTCTCCTTTAGAATCAAAGAAGGAGAGTTTGTGACCATTGTCGGACCTTCGGGCAACGGCAAATCCACCTTGCTAAATATGATCACCGGTATTGACCATCCATCATCAGGCGAGGTCGTCGTAACCGGCCGCAAGGTACACGAAATGAGTGAAAACAAGCTGGCCACCTGGCGCGGCGAATATGTGGGCATCATTTTCCAATTTTTCCAGATGTTGCCCGCTCTCAACTTGCTACAAAATGTGATCTTACCGATGGACTTCGCCGGCAAATATTCAAACAAGGAAAGAGCAGAACGCGCCATGCACCTGCTGGAAAGTGTTGGCCTGGGTGACCATGCCCGGAAACTTCCCGGACAGGTTTCCGGCGGCGAGCAGCAGCGGGCGGCAATCGCCCGTGCTCTGGCCAACGATCCCCCATTGGTTGTCGCCGACGAACCGACCGGCAATCTGGACAGCCATACGGGTGAGTCCGTTTTTCGTCTTTTCAATGATCTGGTTGGCCAGGGAAAGACCTTTCTGATGGTCACTCATGACAAGGACCTGGCTCGCCAGGTTCCGCGAACCATTGAAATTATCGACGGCGAAATAAGCAAAGATACACAGGTGACAGGCACTTTGAAAGTGCCTGTCACCTAAGAGATGAGTTGCTATGGGCGTCATACGGCATAAAATCTGGCACGATCTTTGGGCCAATAAAGCACGAACCATCCAGGTAATTCTGATCATCGGCATGGGCGCTTTCGCCATCGGTATGATCATCACCACCCGCAACCTGGTCGTAAACGGCATGGAGCAAGGTTGGGTCGCCTCATCTCCACCGATGATTGGCATGATCACTTCACCGGGGATTGACGAGGAAACCCTCGTCGTGTTAGAAAACATTGAAGGGGTAACTGATGTTGAAGGGTCGGCCTTAGGTACGGTCGAATGGCGCAAAAACCTGGAGGATGAGTGGCAGTCGGCCACGGTCAATGCCCGCTTAGATTACACCGAACAAACATTTTCTAAAGTTGATCTGCTGGCCGGCCGTTGGCCGGAGGATAAAACGGTTGCTGTCGGCCAGGGGTCCGATGTCGTATTTGGCCTTAACATCGGAGACCAGGTCTCCGTTCGGACCTACGGCCGTAGCAAAACATATACCATCACCGGCTCCGTATCCGACCCGCTTGTGCAACCCCCCAGTTTCGGCGGCGGCGCGCAACTTTACGTCTCCATCGACACCTATGAACAGCTCTTTGACACTCGAAATCTCAACCGCCTCCTGGCTGCGGGCGAGCAATACGAACTCAATCAGACCACCATCCTGGCCAATGAAATTCGCGATAAACTGGAAAAGCAAAACGTGGATTCTTTCGGCTTCATGCCGCCCACCGGGGGCCGGGTGGTCGACCCGGACAAACATTTTTTCCAGGATTCCATAGATGGTGTGTTCTTTGTGCTCACCGTCATGGCTGTTTTAGCCCTGTTGTTGGGCCTGTTCCTCGTATACAACACGATCAATGCCGTCATCTCCCAGCAGATCGATCAGATTGGCGTCATGAAAGCCATCGGTGCCAACTCGCGCCAGATCATGGCCATTTTCCTACTCTATGTCGCATCCTTTGGGTTCATTGCCCTGATATTGGCGGTGCCCCTGGGCACGCTGAGCGGTTGGCTGCTAAATGTTTATCTACTCAACTCGTTCAATGCCGAACCGGGCAGCTTCACCATTTCCTGGACGGCAATCATCGCCCAGGTGATCATCGCCTTGATTACGCCATTACTGGTCGCTATGGTTCCTATCATCAAAGGATCGCGCATCACCGTGCGCGAAGCGATCAGCACCTATGGCTTGAGTAGTAAAACGACGCGATTGGAGCGTCTGCTCAGCCGCCTGCGCAATGTTTCCCGGCTCATTCTGCTGACTATAAGCAACACCTTCCGCCACAAAGCACGCGTGACCCTGACTCAGATCACCCTGGTTCTCAGCGGTTTGATCTTCATCATGGTCATGAGTGTCGGTGATTCCACACGCTATACATTCAATGACCTCCTCTTTTCCATCCTCAACTCCAATGTCAACATGTTATTCGAGGATGCGGAACGCATCCAGCAGATGGAGGGCATTGCCCAAACCGTTCCCGGCGTGGTGCGCGCCGAAATGTGGGCTTTCGGCAGCGCCACCGGACGGCCGCAACCCGTAGAAGAAACCGACGATGATCCCAACGTCACGATTTTTGGCGTGCCCGCCGACACCACCCTCTATGGCTATCAGATGCGCGGCGGCCGCTGGCTGGTCGATGGAGATGAAAAGGCGGTCGTACTCAATCAGGAATTGGCTCAAGACATCGGTGTAGGCATCGGCGATTGGGTCACCTTCGACCAAGGTGTGACCGGTGATTCCGACTGGAAAGTCGTCGGCCTCGTATTTGATCCGTTATTAGCCAATACAGCCCTGGTGCCACGCTCGTCTCTCCTGCGCGAACAAAACTCAATCGGCCGCACCAATTCGATCTGGATTCAACTTGACAACGACAATCCCCAATTTGAGCAAGAAACCGCCCTGACCGTGCGGCAGCTTTATGAAGAAATGGGCATTGACGTTGCTCCAGGTGGCGCCATCAATGGCCAGGACACCTCATCCGAAGTCGTCGCCGGCATCAATACCCAATTTCAATCAATCATCGTCCTATTGGCCACGATGGCCGTGGTTATCGGCATTGTGGGCAGCATCTCCCTCAGCGGGGTGCTCTCTCTGAATGTCATTGAGCGCCAGCGGGAAATTGGGGTCATGCGCGCAATCGGCGCCTCATCCTGGGACATCGCCCGCCTCTTTATCGGCGAGGGTCTGCTTCTGGGTTGGATGAGCTGGCTGGTGGCCTTTCCGCTCAGCTTGCCCGCCGGCCGGCTAATGACCGGGGCCTTATCGGCCGCCCTGGGCACGGAAATTGTCTATTACTACACACCCACCGGCGCGCTGCTCTGGCTGGCCATCATCACCGTTTTGTCGGCGCTGGCCAGTTGGCTGCCCGCCCGCCGCGCCACCCGCATCTCCGTGCGCCAAAGCCTGGCCTACCAGTAATAAAATAATACCGGAGAGCGCATGAGCAAAAAAACATGGAAGGAACAAACTAAACTAATCCACGCCTCAGATCCTCACAATCCCACAGCGGCCGTCACCTCTCCTATCTTCCAAACCTCAACCTACGAATTCGACACGCCGCAGGCCATCGCTGAGGCCATGACCACTGACCAGGCCGCCCAATTTTACGGCCGTTACGCCAGCCCCAACACCGCCCAGGTAGAAACCACCATCGCTGAATTAGAAGGCGGAGAAGCAGCCCTGGCCACCGCCTCAGGCATGGCCGCCATCAGCCTGGCCCTGCTGGCCTTTCTCAAAGCGGGCGATCACATCGTCACCCAAAACAGCCTTTACCCCACCAGCAGCAACCTGATCACCCGCAAACTACCCCAATTAGGCATCAGCCATACCCTGGTCGACCAGACAAATATCAGTGCCTTTGCTGCGGCAATCCAACCAAACACACGCGCCATTTACGTCGAGACGCCCGCCAACCCCGTCCTGACCCTGACTGATCTCAGTGCGGTCGCCCGGTTAGGCAAAGAACACGGCATTTTGACCATCGCCGACAACACCTTCGCCACACCCTTCAATCAAAAGCCCCTCTCCCTGGGCATTGACATCGTCTTGCACAGCGCCACAAAATATTTGGCCGGCCATTCCGATGTGGTCGCCGGATTGATCGTTTCCGATAAAGAGAGAGTAACCCAATTGTGGCGCGATCATATCCTTTTAGGAGGGTTGCTCCATCCCCAGGAAGCGTGGCTGCTGCTGCGTGGCATGAAAACATTCAGCCTGCGCATGCGCGAACATAACCATAATGCGCTCGCCGTCACCCAATTTTTAGACGGTCATCCTGCTGTGCGTGAAGTCTATTATCCTGGTTTGCCCGGCCATCCCCAGCATGCGTTGGCCAGGGAGCAAATGCAGCCCGGATTTGGTGGCATGGTTTGCTTTGACTTGCGAGGGGGTGTGGAAGCGGGTTATGAACTGTTGCGGAAAATCGAACTTATCAAATTGGCCGTCAGTCTCGGCGGGCTGCACTCCTTGATCACCCACGCCGCCAGCACCATATCGGCCGTGCGTTCTCCCGAGGAAATAGCCGCCAGTGGTGTGCAACCCGGCCTGGTGCGCCTATCCGTTGGCCTGGAAGACCCCGACGACATCATCGCCGACCTTGACCAGGCTCTCAGCCGGTAGCGAATGACCTGTAGCGCATGCTTGCCGGCTTGCGTCCCCATCCGTAAACATTTCTATTTGCGGAATGGAACAAACAGGAATGTTTGTTCTGCTATTCTACATGTAGCACAGGCAGCATGACCTTAAAACAGGTCATCCCCGGTTCCGACGTCACAGTAAAACGGCCGCCATGTTTTTGCACAATAATATTATGGCTGATATTTAACCCCATCCCCGTCCCTTCCCCCGGTGGTTTCGTCGTGAAAAAAGGATCAAAAATCTTAGACTGCACTTCCGGGGGCATGCCGGGTCCTGTATCCTCAATCTCCACGACCACCCAGGAATTTTCCTGGTATGTGCGCAACGTAAGTTGCCCCTTTCCCTCCATAGCCGACGTTGCATTGTCAATGATATTCGTCCACACCTGGTTTAACTCCACGCCATAAGCCTCAATTCGTGGCAGGTCGCGGTCATATTCGCGATGGACCGTGATCCCATGCTTTAATTTTGAGCGTAGGATGATGAGGGTGCTTTCCAGTCCCTCATGCACATCAATCTCCTGAATAGGCGCCTGGTCCATGTACGAATAGGACTTCAGGGCTTTAATGATATCCGATATTCGCTCAGTCCCCATGCCGATTTCAGAAATCAAGCGATACACATCATACATACTGGTCAACCAGGCGATGAACTCCTTGCGCTGCAAGACGTTTAACTCCTGCATGAAGGGCGTGATTTCATCCTTCACATCACCGACATTTGCCAGCGTCTCCGCAAACTCCCAACCGCTTTCCACCTCCAAGTCGTCCAGCCAATCTTCTAACTCAGCCTCACGGTCGCTAAGCTCCAATGAACTGAGAATAGAGGGGTTCCTGGCCTTATTTCTAACCAGTTCGCCAAAATCCAAAATCTGCTGGAGCTGGCCATAATGGAAATTTAATTTGACAATTTGCACCTGCGAGGCTTGCAATTCTTCAAAGGCCTCGCCCAATTGAGCCGCATTGCGCTGCACGGAGGCCGCCGGATTGTTTAATTCATGTGCCAGTCCGGCGCTTAATCTGCCCAGGGTCGCCAGTTTGTCATTTTGCCGCAGGGTCATTTCCTGCTGCATATAGGCTTGTTCCAGGTCGCGCAATTGCTTGCGGCGTAGGCTGGATTCCAGGCGAGCTTTCAGGAAAATGGGATTGAATGGCTTGACGATGAAATCATCGGCTCCCATCTCAATCGAACGTGCTGCATTGTCAATATCATCAGAGGCAGAGATGACGATAACCGGTATGTTTTTTAATTCGGCATCGGCCGTCATATGAGCCAACACGGCAAAGCCATCCATCTCCGGCATGACCAAATCCAGCAGCATCACATCAAACGGCCGTTGCCGCAACCTCTCCAATGCATCCCGCCCATTTTCGGCCGTTTCCACCGTATGCCCCTGCATTTCCACACTGCGTGAAAGCTTCACGCGATTCAAGCGGTTATCATCAACAACCAAAATCAACCCTTTGCCATTATCCATATCTTACCTGTTAGTTTAACAAAGTTTTCTCGTTAGGTTTGTAACCATGGCTTTTTAAGCTTTACAAAATAAATGGATAAACGTAACCGAGGATTCCATTCCTCGTTACTAGCGCGCGAAATGGATTTCGCGGATACCAGATTTACCCATTAAGATAAACAAGATTCATTAGCCGTTAAACCGCTGAAGCCATTTTTACAAACCATCCGGTACTTGTTGTAATAATGCCTCACGAACACCATCAAATTCATGCTGTACCTGGCCAATCAGCAAATCTGCATCGCCAAAACTGCCGGTCTCGCCCTTTTGCTCTAATTCACGGCATAAGCCAGATAATTTCATCGCGCCAAATTCTGCTGCATTTCCCTTAAGACTATGCGCATTCAGGCGCAGCTTTGGTGCATCCTGTGTTTCGGCCGCCTCACGCATCTTATCGATAAACTGCGGTGCTTCATCCAAAAACGTCTCAATCAATTCTCGCAAAAAATCATCATCATCTTCAGTGATCAGGCGCAGATTGTCCAGGTTTATCAACTCAACCGGCGCCTCCTCAACCATTCGTTTATCTCTCTGCTTTTCTAATGGCTCGGCCGGCGGGTTAATTCCCAGGTTATAGCGGCTGTATGCCGCCCGTTCTAAAGCATTCATCAAGGCCTTGACCCGAATCGGCTTACTCACATAATCATCCATCCCCGCCGCCAGGTACGATTCACGGTCTCCTTTCAGGGCATTGGCCGTCATCGCCACAATATAAGGTCTTTCTTTCGGCTGCCGGCGCTCAAGGATATGGTGGGTTGTTTCCAGGCCGTCCATTTCCGGCATTTGCACGTCCATGAAGGTCACATCATACTGGTTTTGCTCAATGGCTTCCAGGGCTTGCTGCCCATTTTCAGCCACATCGGCGCTGTAGCCCAGGCGGTCTAACAAGCGCAAGGCCACTTTCTGATTGGTGGCATTGTCTTCTACAAGCAAAACGCGCAGAGGCAGCTTCTCACCCATATGTGAATCAAATTCCGAACGGGCCGGCCGCTCATCTTCATGTTTTATCTTCTGTCCATCACCGGCCAGTGTCGTAATCAGAGCATCAAATAAGGTTGAGGGTTTGATTGGCTTATGTAAAATGCTATCAAACAACCCATCTTCCACATCATGGCGACCTAAAGAGGTCAACAACAAACAAGGCAGGTCAGCCCCATTGGGCAGCCCACGAATCGTTCGGGCCAGGGATGTACCGACACTGTCCCCTAAATGCATGTCCAGGAGAGCGACATCAAAGCTTACCCCCTCATTGATCCAATCTAAGGCTTGCTGCGGATCGGCCGTGTCTTTATATGTCATTCCCCAGGAGTCGGCGAACGCCCCGATGATTTTGCGGTTGGTGTCCGTATCATCAACAATCAGTAAACATTTACCGAAGAGTTCCGGCGGATCGACCGCCAGGAAAGGTTGAGCGATCTCGGCCGTCTTTTTCACTCGAATCGTAAAATAAAACGTCGATCCTTCGCCGGGTATCCCTTGGCTGGCCACCCACATTCGGCCGCCCATCAACTCACTTAATCGTTGGCTGATCACCAGTCCTAAACCGGTCCCGCCATAGCGCCGCGTTGTGGAAGCATCCACCTGGCTAAAAGATTGAAACAAGCGATCGCAGCGCTCAGGTGGAATGCCGATACCTGTATCGCGCACACTGAATTTCAATTTGATTTGCTCATCGGGCAGCGTCTCCTCACCGATCTCAGGCTCTTCTTCAACCGTTAACACCACCTCCCCAACCTCTGTGAACTTCACAGCATTCGTCAGCAGATTAATCAGGATCTGTCGCAGCCTGGTAACATCACCGGCAACCATCTCCGGAACATTCTGTTCCATGACATACGCCAGTTCCAGGCCTTTCTCGCCAGCCTTTGGCGCCAGCAAATCCAACGAATCCTCGATACAGTCCCTCAGATTAAAAGGGGACTGCTCCAACTCCAATTTACCGGCTTCAATCTTTGAAAAATCCAGGATATCCGAAATGATATTGAGTAACGCATCACTGCTCTTTTGAATCGTTTCCGTGAAATCCTGCTGCTCTGCGTCCAAATTTGTATCTTGCAGCAGGCTGGTCATACCGATCACGGCATTTAACGGCGTGCGAATTTCATGGCTCATATTAGCCAAAAACGCGCTCTTGGCTTCGGTTGCCGCCTCGGCATCCGACCTGGCTTCTTGGGCCTCTTTAAACAAACGCCTGGTATTCTTATCTGAGGCATCCTTTTGGGCTAAGAAATATTGCAATACCACGAAGACGACAACGGAAACGACCCCTATATTCATGATGAAGAAAAAGGTGTTAAGAGAGGGTGATATATTGTTCGTTGTTCGCAGAAAGGGTTGTAATAAACCCGCCAGAGCTAACAAAAACAGATACAGCGTGAACCAATAAAATCCCTGGCGCCGTCCGGAAACAAACAGAGCCTCTATAGGCCCCAATAGCGACCACAAAATAACGGCGCTGCCCAGGACATAGCCTCCCAAAGATAACTTCAATAAGAAGGGGGCCAGCATGATCATTAATATTTGGGTAAAACGTAAAAATTGGAAGTTTCGTCGATACTTAAAAACAATCAGGTTGGCGATGGTTAAAATGGCGTAAATGATCGGGATTAAGCCCGACCTTATTTCCCCAGCGGCAATATAGAGCAGCCCCCAAATAAAGCCAGCCGGGATTATCAGCAGAGCAAAAGTGACAAGCAAGACTTTTTTTACCCGAAGGTCCTCGCTGTCCCCGTCCTCGACTATGAAGTTCTCAATTCTCTTTTCAACCGTTTGGAACTGCTGCTGCATCCGGTTAATTTTCTCCGGTTATTCCAAAAATCTACTCGCCGCTCATTAAGCAATCCAGATCCCGAGACTCAGTGTAACCGAAATTTCACAATTTCGCTCTTCAGCGCGATAAGAAATCGCGGTTACAAATCCGGCTTTGGAATCACCCTATCCAAACCCCATGATCAATTACGAACTGGACAATAAGAAAATACTATACAACAATAGCGTTCTGAATTGCAAGCTGCAAACACAGAACTTGATTCATTGGTATAATTGTCTAAACATTACTCAAAATAATGAATATTCAAGATATTATTAGCCAAATACGGAATGAGGAATATGTTTTCACGCTTCACGCCGATTACGAGAGAAAAGCAGATAATTTAACCATCGCTCAAATAGAACAGGCGCTAGTCTCAGGAGCAATTTTAGAAGAATATCCTGATACAGGACGTGGTGAAAGTTGTTTAGTGGTTGGTTTTGCAAATGAGCAACCAATACATGTTGTCTGTGGTTGGTTTGGAAGAAAAATCGCATTAATAACAGTTTACATTCCTGCTCCTCCAAAATTTCTAGATCCATGGACAAGGGGAAATAGTACTGATGATTGAGAATTTGAAAACAACTAAATGTCATTCTTGTGGAGAAGAAGAGTTTGAAGAAATTCGGATTGAGTATCTATATAGTCATAAGGGTCAATACTTATTAGTGCCCAACACGCCAGTCACAATCTGCAAAAATTGTGGAATGGTCTATTATGATGCCTCAGTTCTGAAAAATATCGAGAGGCGCTTCTTCGCTATCTATAACAAAGGTGAAAAACCTGATAAATATATTGAAATGCCAACCGCTGTTTATTCTTAAATATGAGAGCACTTTATTACGATCAATTTACTGGGCCGGTCACTTTAACCTCCCTGCCTGACCCGGCACCGCCTCCTGATGGTGTGGTCATCAAGGTTGGCGCGAGCGGGTTGTGTCGCAGTGATTGGCACGGCTGGATGGGACACGATCCGGATATCACCTTGCCCCACGTTCCCGGCCACGAATTGGCCGGGACCATTGTCGCCCTTGGCCAAAATGTCAAGGAATGGCATGCAGGAGATCGCGTCACGCTGCCCTTTGTCTGCGGCTGCGGCCGTTGCCCCCAATGCCAATCAGGAAACCACCAGATCTGCGATTTTCAATTCCAACCCGGTTTTACCCACTGGGGATCATTCGCTGAGTATGTCGCCATTAATTACGCTGATG
>JANQGC010000220.1 GCA_028277515.1 Anaerolineae bacterium | reverse complement strand
ACATTTACCTGCAGCCAGGCGATTGTGGCGGACGGGGCGCATACGCCATATCTGCTGCCGGAACTGCGCCCGTTTATCAAAGCTACAGGGCATCCCGTCTTCTGGTTGAAGCCGGATGATCCGCAAAATTTTACGCCACCCCGGTTTGGCATGTTTGCGGCCGATATTTCCAATTCCGGCTGGTATGGTTTTCCTTTTTACCCGCAGCATGGCGTGGTCAAGATCGCCAAACATTCCAATGGCCTGGCGCTGCATCCGGATAAAGATGACCGGCAAATTCATGATGATGAGGTGGCTGACATGCGCCGGTTTTTGGCGATAACCTTTCCGGAACTGACCGATGCGCCGCTGGTCTATACACGGCGCTGCCTGTATACGGATACGCTGGACGGCCATTTCTGGATCGATAACCATCCACAGATTGCAGGTTTAACGGTCAGCAGTGGAGGCAGCGGGCACGGTATGAAGTTTGCGCCGTTGTTGGGGGAGATGGCGGCCGATGTGGCGGAGGGGAACAGTCACCGGTTCTCGGCGCGCTACCGCTGGCGGGAATTGGCGAATGATACGGCGCAGGTGGAAGAGGCGAGGTTTGTGGTGGAGCGGAAGATTTAGAATAATGTATAATCCACCCCACCCAAGTGAAATAATAAAAAACCAACCAGATTTAATTGTAAAGAAACTCTATTCAATGGATATTGCTTGATATTATGAAAGAATTTTACCAATTTGAAATCGGCCGTTTACGCTGCTCGGCCTTGAATGATGGCGATTTTGCGGCTGATGCGGCGATGATGTTTGCCGCTGCGCCCAAGGATGAGCTGGCAAAAGCATTACAAAAGTACGGCGAGCAGGCCGATCACCTATCATCCCCTCTCACTTGTCTGCTGGTGGAGACGGGCCAGGAGAAGGTGCTGATTGATTGTGGCATGGGGCAAGGCGCGCCGTTTGGCGGGCGGCTGATGGACAATTTATCGGCCGCCGGGCATGCGGCCGATGAAATTGATATCGTCGTGCTGACTCACGTCCATAACGATCATGCCCTGGGCGCGATAGATGAGGCGGGGCGGCCTGCTTTTCCCAATGCCCAATACATAATTGGGCAGGCTGAATATAAATTTTGGACGGATGAGCAAAAGCTGCAAACAGCGCCGGAATGGGTAGCGGAAACGGCGCGGCGCGTTCTGCCGCCCTTGAAAGACCACTTGCGCCTGATGGACAGGCGAGGAGTGGTGGTGCCGGGCATTGAGATGCTGCCGGCGTATGGTCACACGGAAGGTCATATGGTCGTTGAAGTATCCAGCGATGGGCAGCGGCTGCTTTTCCTTTCCGACCTGGCGCTGCATCCAATCCACCTGGAATATCCGGAATGGTCAGGCGCTCTGGACCAGTATCCGGAGCGGGTTCCCCAAACGCGGCGGGAGATTTTTGATTATGCCGTACAGTCCGGCGCTTTGGTCACCTTGTTCCATTTCAAACCATTTCCAAGTCTGGGGAAAATTGTGGAAAATGGAGAGAGTTGGGGGTGGCAGGCGGCCGAGTAATCGAACGAACAGACCTTCAATTATTAATTTAGGGGAGCAATAAAATTTCCGGGGAAAGCAGATTGTTTAAGTGGCCGGTTCTGCCGGCCACTTTTATATGCTAAATAGCTTTGTTGAGTCTTTCAATTTTTCCGAGTCTTCGGATCAATTCCATGCAGGCACGGCCGTTGTGGTAAGGGCTTTTCCAGGGGTTGACTTTGTAATCTGTGGGAAATTCATTGGCCAAGGGTCTGCCTTCCCTGCCCACGCGCGCGAACCATTCTCCTTTTTCGTGATCGATGAAATATTGGTCGATGAACTGCCAGCAGTTTTGCAAATGCTGCCAGTAGACGGGGTCGCCAGTCAGTTGGTAGCCGTTTATGAAGCCGACCAGCGCTTCGGCCTGCGGCCACCAATGTTTGATCGGGTCCTGTTTTCGGCCGTTGTGCGTGGATTCCAGGATGATGCCGCTATCCGCGGCAATGCCTGAGGTCGTGACTGCCTGAAGCAGTCGCAGCGAAATTTCTCGCGCTTGTTCCAGCAGGAATTGGTCGCCCAGGATTTGGGCGACTTCCGGTAGCAGCCAGGAAGCTTCAATGTCATGGCCGAAAGTACAGATGGCGGCCGAATGTTTGCTTTCCTGGAAATTACGTCCGAAATAAGAGCCTAAATGGCCGCTGGGGCGGATGATTTGGGTTAAGAAAAGACGCAGCAGTTCGCTCAGCCGGCGTTGAACGATGGGGGCGGGCCAGACTTGATAGAGCGCAGCGAAGGCTTCCAGGATGTGCAGATGGGTGTTCATTGTTTTGGCTTCGTTGCGTGGGGCAATATGGTTCATGGCGCTGAGCTGCCAGGATTGGTTAAAGGATTCCAGGTAGCCGGGAAAGATCGGATCTTTCATTTTGTGCTCAAACAGTTTGAACAGATCCTGTATACGCTCCATGACGCCAGGATCGGGATGGCAGCGCTGGTACTGGCAAAAGGCATAAAGGACGAAGGCGTGGTAATAAGCATGTTTGTCCCTGTTTTTGGGCGCTCCCTTGGCAGAAATGGTGCTGAAGGTGCCGCCTAGCTGGTGATCTTGAAAGTTGTGGATCAAGACCTGGTAGGCGCGGGTGGCGATGCGGCCGTAACCCGGATGATTGAATTGTCGGGCAGCGGCGGCGAAGGTCCAGAGGATGCGCGCGTTGAGGATGGCCGATTTTTCGGCCGCGGGCACGGGTTGGTTGTCCGGATCGACCGCACCATAAAACCCGCCATTTTCCTCGTCAATGGCGAAGGTCATCCAATAGGTGAGTATTTTTTCTAGCTCTCGCTCGAAGATATTTTTGAAGGAATCTAGATTTACCGGCAGCATCGGCACAATTCTCTGGCTGTTTGATATTGATATGGGAGATTATACAGGAGTTGGGATAGGGTTGCGGTACAATATTTCTATGAAAACTATATGCTCACAATGCGGTGCTGTTTTTTGCAATAATGTTTTCAAGGATGGCCAGGTCCTATATGGGCGATTAGGTTGGTGAATAAAGAGATTCGGGATTTTATTTTTACTAAAATGGAAATTTGAGAAATTTGGCTTAATGGTGGAATTGGCGTCCGGCGGTTCAGGTGCCGGACTCCGGGATGAATATCGTTATGTAGCGCGAGCTTTCCAGCTTGCGCAAGCAAACATTCCTGTTTGTTTTATTGCTGAATGTTAGCCAAGTTCTAACGGACCGCCGGGGGCATCGCCGTCATACCACTTGATTTCCACTTCCAGGCTGTGTTGAATACCTTTGCGTTTTTTGTCTTCGTCTTCAACTTGTATTTCCAGGATCAGGTTGTGCGGGATGTCTAAGGATATTTCTTCGCTCCCCTGACGCAAGACGACCTGTCCGGCTTCAAGTTTGTCAGCAATTTGACGCAGAAACTGGCTTACTTCGGCCCGGCTTTTGCGCTCTTCGCTTTTGAATAATCTAACTTCTTTACCCATTGTGCTCTCCCTTATTGCTTGTTCGGAAAACGTGAGGTTTTCCGAGTTTATAATTTATAGACTTGATTATAATCGGGATTTGTCAGAAATATATTAATTTTTCCGGGTGATTTGACGTCGTTAGCCATCCTGGTGCCCTTGTCCTTTATCAATCAAGCATCAGCAACCATTTTTTTCCTCACTTGTTTTTGACAGGGACAATTACTAAACGATAATATAGAGCTATTGATTGAGCCAATTTACCCTTGAACCGACTTAAAAGGTTAGCTTCTGGAGAAAGCTGGAAACTGAATCCATACATGAGGCTTTAGTTATGAAGATTGATTTCGATTTGCCAATTGACCGCCGCCATTCCGACAGTCATAAATGGAATAAGTATGGTCCCGATGTGCTGCCTTTATGGATTGCAGATATGGATTTTGCTTCGCCACCTTGTGTGTTGGAAGCTTTGCATGAACGGGTCAATCATGGCGTCTTTGGTTTGCCGGTCCATCCCCCTGAAGAGTTAAGTGGGATCATCATTGATATGATGGCTGAACGATACCATTGGCAAATCAAACAGGAGGAAATCATCTACCTTTCTGCTACTCATGACAGTTTTAAGCTGGCTTGTCGCCTTGTCGGCGAACCTGGAGACGGGGTGTTGATGCAAACGCCACTTTATCCCCCGTTGCTGGTTGCTCCTGGTAAAGGGGGGCGCCAATGTCAAACGGCGCCATTAGCCAGGGGTGAGACAGGTTTTTATACGCCGGACTTTACAGCCTTGAGTGATGCGGTGACGGATAAGACCCGTTTATTTATGTTTTGTAACCCGCATAATCCGACAGGCCGGGTGTTTACAGCGGAGGAATTAGAAAGAACCGCTGAATTTTGCTTGAGAAACAAGTTAATGATCTGTTCCGATGATGTCCATTTTGATCTGATTTACCAGGGACACCAGTACCGGCCGATGGCCGCTGTTAGCCCGGAGGTGGCCGAAAAATGCATTACCTTAATTTCTTTTAGTAAAGCGTATAATCTGCCCGGTTTAAAACTTTCAGTTGCTATTGTCAAAGACAAGGAAACCAGGGAGAAGATCAGAGGTCAATTAGATAATTATCCGGCATCATTATTTGGTATGGTAGCGGCAACGGCCGCCCTAAAATCTGGTGGGGAATGGCATCGCCAGTTAATGGATTACTTGCAAGAAAATCGAGATTTCTTATTAGATTTTCTGGCACAAGAAACGCCTGAAATAGATTGTTACCAACCTGAAGCTACCTTTCTGGCCTGGCTGGATTGCCGGAATATGGGCATTGATGAAAATCCGTATGATTTCTTTTTGGGTAAAGGGAAAGTCGCTTTGGATGACGGCCGTTATTATGGTGAAGGTGGCGCCGGTTTCGTGCGTCTGAATTTCGGTTGTCCCCGGCCGATTCTGGCCAAGGCGTTACAACGCATGAAAGCTGCCTTGCACGATTGAGAAGGAGATTAAAGATGGCCAAACCCCCACGATTTAATAATAGCAACAGCGGATTCATGCTCGACCTTCCTGATTGGGCTGTGGAAGAGCTGAATATGTTGCCGGAGTTTATAATAGATATTGATGAACGCATGGAAGCCGTGATTGCCTTTTCAAGAATGAATTTCCAGCGTGGTACAGGCGGGCCTTTTGCCGCGGGAATATTCGAAAGGAGCAGCGGACGGCTGGTTACGATCGGCGTTAACCGCGTTATGCCCTTCCACTGTTCATCTGCCCATGCCGAGGTGATGGCGATTTCGCTGGCTCAGAAAAGAGTTGCCACGTA
>JANQGC010000219.1 GCA_028277515.1 Anaerolineae bacterium | reverse complement strand
GAATCAGTACATGAATGATACCGGATTCGCGGCGGTCGATGAATTGGAGAGAATCGGCCAGGAGAAAGGGGCAACGATTGCTCAAACAGCAATTGCCTGGGTTTTGGCCAATCCGGCCGTCTCCTCGGCTATTATTGGCGCTAACTCCTTATCACAGTTACGTGATACCATCAAGGGGGCGGAAGTCAGCATTAGCGATCAAGATAAAGAATCCCTGGATGCTACCACATCCTGGAAATAGAGGTTACGGTTTTATCCGATTCTGCTATTTCGACTCTAGCGGGCTAATTCGATCGGTTGTGATCGGGTGATGCACCCAGACATTGGGTTCTATGTAGCGGCCGATATTCATTGTACGGTCGATTTTTATGGGGACGAGTCCGTCTGGAATGATGTACTCGCCGCTTTCCGGAAATTTTAGGCCAGTCCAATCTTCCCAATCTTGCACCGAAGCCTCAACGACCATTGAGGGATCGGCCGTTTTCAAAATTTCACCCCCGCTGCGCCAATGCGCCCGCAACCAGGGATCAAACGGTGCGCCATCCTCACGCTGCCAGCGTACATAATTCTCCATGGGGGTGATGGGGTATTTCATTTTGAATGACGGCCGTACAGCAACAATCACCGCCTGAAGGTCCTTGCTTTCGGCTAACTCGCGAACTTCTTGAATCATGCGATAACTTACACCTTGACCGCGGTACTCTGGTTGGATGGCAATCTCCAATGCTGCGAGAGTATTGGGCTTGCGCCCGGCCTCATAATCCGTTGCACAACGCACAAGTGAGTCTGCCCAGCCAATGGGTAAATCAGCCATCGATCCATCCCAAACGAGGGGCATAGTCTGCGCGACAGCGACCGGCTCTTCTTGTTCATTCAGTAAATAAAGCTGGAAATCATCAAAGACTTCGTAAGTGTATGGCCAATATTTGGCTGAATATAGATCATGAAACATAAACTCCGGCCAGATCCGTTCCTTTTGTAGGCGAAAAGTATCTCCAAGGCGGGGTTGTTCGCGCCGGGTGATGATTTTGAATTGATTCACGCTTTCTTTCATATTTATGCCTTATTTCAACCAGGTCACTTTCATTCTTAATGGATTAATATTCACATCACTTATACTATTACAAAATGATTTGCACAGAAATTTGACAACTTGTCACTGTGATATGTGGGCTAAATATTCAATAAAAGTTGTCAAATTTTAGATAGCACAATGCTTACTGTTACTGATGGAAACGATTGAGGGTCTCTGCCAGGGCAATGCCCGTTTTCCAGCCATATCCATGATCTTCATAGCTCCACCATGCTGATAATACTGCCTGGGCTATCGCCCATCCAATAACCCGTTGGCCATCTAAGTTTAACATTTCAGTTAAGATCGCAATGCGCCGCTTTAGTATCTGGGGATATTGATACATGTCTCCTACAGGGTTACGCAGCAGCGCACCGATTTCATATTCCGCCTCACCAACCACACCCTTAGGGTCAATGGCCAGCCAGGGTTCTCTCTCCGCTGATAGGATATTAAAGTGGTGTAAATCACCATGTAGGATCAGCGGGCTGCTCATGGAATCTTGCAGTTCGGCATAAAGCTTTTCGGCCTTATCAACCAGTGATGAAGGAAAAGGTCCGCTGCCACCATTAAATTGCCTGCGAAGACGGCCGAAGCCCTTAAACCAATGCTGAAAGGTGATCAAGGAGTGGTTGTCAGGTTTTGGCCGCCAGAGCCGGCGCATGACCTCACCGGCAATACGTGTCGCTTTTTCGTCCTCATCAGGCCACAGATCAGCCAGCATTTTACCAGGGCGAAGACGTTCCAATAAAAGAATACCCTCACCTGGCACATCTCCTAATAACCGTACACTGCCTCGGCCATCGTAGTGTCGTAGGGCTTCCGCCTCAGTTAATAACTCTTGGCGGGGAACACCGAGCTTGAGGACAACATCCCGTCCATTGTCATATGAGGCAGGAGCTACAAAGTTATAGGAAAGGTCTTGGAAGGGTGGGCAAACAGTTAATGACCACCGCCGCTCACATCTGGCGATGAGTTCGGGTAAACTGTCTAGCCACGACTTACCTTCATTGCCAAATGCGGTGGTGATTGTTTGCCGAAAATTTGAAGAGAGTTTCAGATTCATGGTAACCAGGATGGCTATTCTCCGCTATAATTAGTTGAATCGCAATCTTGCTGAGGACTCATCTATGAAACCCAAACTTGTTTTAATTGACGGACACGCACTTGCCTACCGAATGTTTTATGCACTACCTTTAGAAGCATTCACAACCAGGGATGGCGAACCGACCAATGCGACTTATGGCTTCGCCCGCACGATTATTGAACGGCTGCTGGTTGATCGCCCGCCGGAATATTTTGCTGTCAGTTTTGACCTGGGCCGAACCTTCAGGGATGACATGTTCGAGGAATATAAGGGCACCCGCGAAAAAATGCCGGATGAATTAAGGGTGCAAATCGAGCGTATAAAAGAAGTGGTGAATGCTTTCAATATTCCTATTCTGGAGCTAGAGGGATATGAGGCGGATGACGTGCTGGGCACTATTGCCCGGCAGGCCAGGGCGCAAGATGTGCAGGCGCATATTATCACCGGTGACCGAGATTTGTTGCAGTTAGTGGATGACAATACGGCTGTGGAACTACCTCCTAGCCGTGGCAGCCAATCTCATCAAGTGTATGACATTTCGGATGTCGTCAATTATTTTGGCGTATCCCCTGGACAGGTTGTGGATTGGAAGGCGTTGGTGGGTGACAACAGCGATAATATCCCTGGGGTTAAAGGCGTAGGCCAGAAAACGGCCACGCGGCTGCTGCAACAATATGGTTCCCTGGATGAAATCTATGCCAATGTTGACCATATCAAGGGGGCTATGGGCAAAAAGGTAGCTGAGGGCAAAGAGAATGCATATCTGAGCTATCAATTGGCTAAGATCGTCACCGATGCGCCAATCACCCTGGATTTAGAGGCCTGCAAAGCGCAAGATTTCGATAAATCGGTGGTTTTAGATATTTTCCGCGATCTGGAATTCCGCTCATTGACCCGCCAATTATTAGAAATCCTGGGTGACGATCTCCAATTGGAGGGTGTTGAGCAGCAGCCGCTGACTGAGGCGGTGCTGGTTAACACGCGCACCCAGCTAGATGAATTGGTTGAAAAGCTGAATAATGCAGACATGATCAGTTTCGATGTGGAAACGACAGGTCTGGATAAAATGACGGCCGAGATCGTGGGTATTTGCCTGGCCGTGGAACCACCCGTTGGCTATTATATTCCCACCGGCCATCTTGCAGGGGAAAGGCAATCCAAGAGCGGGCAAATGTCACTTTTTGCCAATGAAGCGACACTTGCTGAAGGCCAGCTTTCTTTAGACACCGTATTGCAGGCCATCAAACCGGCGATGACCAATCCGGCCATTCCCAAGGTCGCTCATAATGCGAAGTTTGATTATACGATTCTGGATATCCATGGACTGCATGTGTCACCGATCACATTTGACACGATGATCGCTGAATTTTTGGCCAACCCGGCCAGTAAGCATAAGGGGTTGAAAGATCTGGTGCGCCACCGGTTGGGGATCGAAATGACGCCCATTACCAAACTCATCGGGACGGGGAAAAATCAAAAAACCTTTGCCGAAGTACCGGTCGATCAAGCGACACCCTATGGGGCGGCCGATGCCGATCTCACCTTGCGCCTGGTTCCCCAGCTAGAAGAGGAAATTAAGCAGAAAAGGTTAGAAAAGATCCTGAAATTGGAAATGCCTCTTGTGGAAGTTCTTTCAAGTATGGAACAAGTCGGGGTTAAGTTAGATAAGGATTACTTCAAAGATATTTCTTCGGAATTTGAGGAACGCCTAAACACTCTGGAGTCGAAGATTTATGACATTGCCGGAACGACATTTAACGTTAATTCTACCCAGCAGTTGAGCGATGTGCTTTTTAAGCGACTGAATTTGCCCCATGAAGGATTGAAGAAAACGAAAAGTGGCCATTTTTCTACGGCGGCGAATGTGCTTGATGATTTGAGAAAGGTGGATGAAACGGGAATTATTTCTGCCATTGTCGAGTTTCGTGAATTGGGAAAGTTAAAGAGCACTTACATTGATGCCTTACCGCAATTAGTAAACCCTGAAACCGGGCGCATCCACACCAGTTTTAATCAAACGGGGGCTGTGACCGGACGGATTGCTAGCAGTAACCCCAATTTACAGAACATTCCGATTCGTACGATTGACGGCCAGCGGATCAGACGCGGATTTATTACGGATGAAGAATGGGTGTTCCTGGCTGCTGATTATTCCCAGGTTGAACTGCGCATCCTGGCTCACATCAGCCAGGATGCGGCGCTGTTGAATGCATTTCATGAAGACCAGGACATTCACCGGACAACGGCCGCCGCGGTGTATAGCATCGAAAATGATCAGGTCACTTTTGAACAACGCCGATTCGCTAAAGCCGTTAATTTTGGTTTGATTTATGGTATGGGCGCTTATCGTTTGGCCCGTGATTCTGACTTAACTCTAGGGGAAGCGGAAAGTTATATCAATGAATATTTTGACCGCTTTCCAGGCATACGCCGCTACCTGGAGGGGACAAAAGAGATGGCCAGGGAACAGGGATATGTAGAAACCTTGCTCGGCCGGCGGCGCTACTTCCCGATTTTCAAGATGCCGGCCAGTGGCAGCAACCGGCTGGCCATGAACCGCGCCGAGCGCGAAGCGGTTAACCACCCTGTTCAGGGAACGGCGGCCGACATTATCAAAATTGCCATGTTGCAGCTTCATGAAGCCCTGGCCAATTTCCGGGCCAGAATGGTGCTGCAAGTGCATGATGAATTGGTTTTGGAACTGCCGGAGGAAGAATTGGAACAGATTAAACCCTTAGTGGTTAATATCATGTCTAATGCCTTCCAGCTTGATGTTCCTTTAAAAGTTGACGCCAGCAGTGGCCAAAATTGGTTAGAATTAAAGGGTTGATGAGCCTGCAGAAAAGAATAAATTTAATACCCGTTCCCGATGAAATTCCGCAGCGAGGAAACCGGCTGACGCACTTTCTCGGCAGTTCATTTATGGCACTTACCGGATGGCGCACAGCCGGTAAATTACCTCCCCTGTCAAAGTTTGTCATGATCATGGCTCCTCATACGTCCAATATGGATTTTATGGTAGGCATGGGCCCGATGTTTGCCCTTGGCCTGCGTGTTTCATTTATGGCAAAAAGCTCTCTTTTTTGGGAGCCGTTTGGCCGATACCTGCGCTGGGTTGGTGCTGTTCCCATCGATCGTTCTGCACCAGGTGGCTCTGTGCGAGAGGCAGTCAAAGAATTTGAAAAGCGAGAAAGGTTTATTCTGGTGATCACTCCTGAAGGAACGCGTAAAAAAGTTGAACGGTGGAAAACCGGTTTTTACTTTATCGCTTGCCAAGCTGGTGTTCCAATCGTACCTTTAACTTTTGACTACTCAAAACGGGAAATTCGCTTCGGTTCGCCGCTAAATCCCTCCAATGATAAGGAAAAAGATTTGGCTACCTTGAAAAGTTTTTTTCATGCTGGCCAGGCCCGCAATCCTGGAAACTTTTAATTTCTCTCCTGCCGATCGTTGAAGGGAGTTAGCGATGGTGACGGCCGAGGTTACAGGTGATGCAGCATCTTGCAGCGAGATTAGCGAATCATTTATTGATAGCAATTTCAACCGTTATTATACAGATAATCGGCCGAAGGCCTTTAGGATGCGCAGGTTATTAACAATTAAAACCCCCTGCCAGGCCCGTTTGGCATGTGGCCATGCTTCAGGAAAACTATCTCCCCATGACCAGGGAGGAACCCAGGACCCATCTGCCGATTGTCGTTCGATTTCATAATCCAGGTTATCTTCAATCGCCTGAGATAAATGATCGGCAAACGGTGCTGAGGGATAGGGGGCGACAGTCAGTGGCTTAAGCCCATATTGATCCCAGGCTTTTGCGTCCCTGGCTACTGTCTTCCCAACGATTGGCTCAAGGAGATTAAAAAGATGTTTATAGGTATCTGCCGGCAGTGATTTTGAATTTAACAAGCGCAGGTAACAAAGCAATTCATGCATTTCTACCTCGCCCTTCTGACCTTCCAGGTGTGATATAATCTCCGCCAGCAGCGATTCCCCTAAGTTTCCAGGAACAAGATCGGCATAATCGAGCAGATAGCCCACAATCTCTGGCCTTGGGTTGGCGAGAAACTGGGAAACGTCCGGCGTATAATTCCACCAAGGAGCGTGCGGCGCACTGTCACTGTTGGCGGGAATAAATGGCCATGCTTTCACGTCCGGGTCATAGCGAGCCAAAAGAAAGTTGATTGCCCCCTGAACGAGCTTGTGTTCGCTGCCAGCTTCTAGTTCCCGTAAATGTTGTAGGGCAACTGTTGTCGCTAAAACTGATGAATCGGGCACCTGTAGATCCGGTTCCAGGCCATGTCCAAATCCTTCATCTTCATTTTGAAAATTAGCCAGTTCGCGAAATGCCCAATCTGGTGACGCGCCATTTATGTGATATGCAAATAGCGCTTCTTCCAGGGGTCTGGCACTTGATTTAATGAATGATTTGGCCCTTTGGAATGCTTCCTTCGACAATTGTTTCATCATGCGGTCTCCTGCTCAATGGGCTGATAAACAAATTGGTAAAAAAGAACTTTAATGGTGGCCGATTTAACAAATCGGCCGGCGCGATTTGCTAATACCCAAAGGGCACGCTGATCGCGTAACAGACCTACTCAAATGAAACACACCCATAATTAAATTCTGGGCAGCATTATCTCCTGCTGTTTCTGGTACTTTCCTTTCCGATCGGCGTAGGATATTTCACAAACCTGGTCGGATTCAAAGAAGAGGACCTGGGCGATTCCTTCGTTGGCGTAGACACGGGCAGGAAGAGGTGTTGTGTTACTGATCTCTAAGGTGACAAATCCCTCCCATTCTGGCTCAAAGGGGGTGACATTGACAATTAAGCCGCAGCGCGCGTAGGTGCTTTTGCCAACGCAAACTGTTAAAACGTTGCGTGGGATGCGAAAATATTCTACGGTTTGAGCAAGGACGAATGAGTTGGGGGGTATGACGCAAATATCGCCATGGTAATCCACAAAAGATTGGGGATTGAAACCCTTGGGGTCGACAATCGCTGAATGGACATTAGTGAAAATCTTAAACTCATTGCTAACCCTAATGTCATATCCATAAGAAGAGAGACCGTAGGAGATGACCCCTTCTCGAACCTGACCGTCGACAAATGGCTCAATCATGCCTTTTTCCTGGGCCATTTTGCGAATCCAACTATCTGCTTTTATTGACATTGTTATTCCTCAATCTGTTTATTTTCTACATCACTTCTGGCGCGCTCATACCCATCAGGTCGAGTACGCGAGCGAAAAGTTGCTTGGCAGCACGGTAAAATCGTAAACGAGCCAGGCGCAGTGGCTCGCTGACATCATCATGCAATACCCGGCATGCTTCATAAGTGGGATGGAAGAGAGCTGCCAGATCATAAGCGTAAAAGGTGATGGTATGCGGCTCAAAGGTGGTGCTGATTTTTTCCAGCGTTTCGCTCAATTCTAACGCTTTTTGTAAAAAAGCAAGTTCCTTTTCATGGGTCAGCAGGCTTAAATCGGCCGCATTGTCAGCCTGCGGATCATACCCTTCGGCTTCCCATTTGCGTAGGATCCCGGCGCAGCGCACATGAGCATTCTGAATGTAATAAACCGGATTTTTATCCGATTGCTCGACCGCGAGATCCATGTCAAAGTCAATTTGACTATTGCCTGATCGGGAGTTGAGAAAGTAGCGGATGGGATCGGGACCTACCTCGTCGACCAGCTCATCCAGAGTAATATAAACGCCACCACGGGTGGTCATTTTTAGCTTTTCGCCGCCGCGGATCACGGTAACGATTTGATGCAGGAGTGTATGGACAAATTCGGTTTCATATCCTAATGCACGCACGCCCATTAACACCTGGGGAGCGGTTGCATGATGGTCCGGCCCAAATACATCCACAACGACATCAAACCCTCTTTGCGCTTTATCCCAATGATAAGCGATGTCGGGCAGACGATACGTTGGTTCGCCGCTGGCTTTTACCACTACACGGTCCTGGTCATCACCGAATTCGGTGGTTTTAAACCACTGTGCGCCACCCTTCTCGTAGACGTACCCTTTTCCCTGCAGGATTTCTAACACCTCCCAAACACGCCCTGTTTCATAAAGACTTTGTTCGCGAAAAAAAACGTCAAATTCGATATTAATCCGTTTCAGGCTTTCTTTTTGCCGGCTAGAAATGCGTGTTTTAGCGTAATCGGCAAAGTAAGCAACAGGTTTATCTAAAAGCGTATTACCATATTCGTCTTTTAGCTCGCTGGCGATGTCGATTATATATTCACCTTGATAATGTTCATCATCCAATTCAACAGTTTCGCCCAAAAGCTGGCGGTAACGGATTTGTACGGATTCACCCAGTAAGGTTATCTGACGGCCGGCATCATTATAATAATACTCGCGGCTGACGTCATACCCGGCGGCCGATAAAGCACGTGCCAGGGTGTCGCCCATGACGCCGCCCCGGGTGCGACCTAAAGTGATTGGTCCAGTTGGGTTGGCGCTGACAAATTCAACCTGGGCTTTTTTCCCGGTACCGAGGTCGAAACTGCCATAATCAGATCCGCGTTTGAGGATATGGTTTACTTCTTCTTGCAGCCGGCGTTGTGCCATCATGAAATTAACAAAACCGGGTGGTGAGACACTGATTCCACTCAAATAATCCGGCTTCTGGAAATGGCCAGTGACCGCTTCTGCGATTTTCAAAGGAGCCATTCGTGCTAAACGAGCGCACTGTAAGGCGATGGCTGTGGCATAGGATCCATGTGAAGGATCGCGCGGCCGCTCCACCAGGATTTCCGGAATTGTAAAATCCGGCAGATCACCGGCCTTTTGTGCGCTTTTCATGGCCGCAAGCACATGCGCCTCTAAATCTCGATGTAATAACATCACCTACTCCTAACAAAATTGGTCTTTAATCAAATTTATACTGGTTTGAAGACGAGAAAGTTTCATTTGTATTTTAACTTGGCCAGGAACATGGGACAACCAGGGGATTATTTTTCCCGGCTTACCCTATCATAAACTAAAGCGGTCTCCGTTGCTGTTTCCTGCCAAGAAAATTTTGCCGCTTGCTCCAGTCCTTTTTTGCTTAAATCGGCGCGCAGATTTTCTTCGATAATGGTTGAGATAATCGCGCCAGCCATTTCCCGGGCATTTTCACCATCGACGGCAAAGGCGGCCGATCCGACGACTTCCGGTAAGGACGTGCTGTTTGTCGTTACAACCGGTGTGCCACAGGCCATTGCTTCCAGAGGGCCCAATCCAAAGCCTTCAAAGAGGCTAGGAAATACAAAGGTTTCGGCGTTGCGGTAAAGCGCGACTTTATCTGCCTGGTCGATGGGTCCGACCCAACGCACAAATTTCTCCAGACCAAGGCGGCTGATTATCTGATCATAATCCGGAAAAGCGGCCGAAACGGTCTCCGGTTTATTGCCTGCCAATATGAGTGGATAATCTTCTCCTAAAGCCCTGGCGACGTAAGTGTACGCCGATAACAAGGTGCTGACATTTTTGTGCAGCACATAGCCGCCCAGGTAAAGGACGTAAAAATCAGGCATATCATACTTACGCATAACAGCCATGTCGGTCAGTGAATTGTCTTTTGGTGAATACTGCGGGCCGGCAGCCAAGTATATAGCAGTAACATCTTTTTCGGCAATATGAAGATGATCCAAAATGTCAATTTTACTATAGAAAGAATCGGTAATGATATGGTTGGCCCCTCTGGCGCTGGCGCTGACCAAAGCGTTATATAGGCGCACCTGTATCCCTTTTCTGTATTCAGGCACAAGCAGAGTCGTCAAATCATGGACGGTGATGACAAGAGGTACAGGAGAGATCAGCGGACCTCCCCAGTAGGGCACATGGGCTAAAGTTGCGCCAACATCCCGGCAGGCGCGAGGAAACATCACTTGCTCAAAAAAAACCTTACCTCTGTTTCCCGGCCGAAGCGGTACAATTTTAATTTCAATGCCTTCAGGCACTGGCATTGGTTGGACTGAATCTTCTTCTTGAGGAAAGATCAAAGATATTTTTAAGTCAGAAATGACCTGGTTCAAATGTTGAACCAACAGGCGTGTATATTGGCCGCTGCCGGTATAGGGGCGATTCCAAAAATATGCGTTAATCGCTACATGCATAGGCACACTATTATAAGGTTCCTTGAATTATTTGTGTATAAAATTTTAGTGGTTTGCTTTCTAAACAATTTAAGGCATGTGACAGTCACTTTGGTCATTATTTGAGCAGCCAGTAGATAATAAAGTGACTGTCACTTATAAAGAATCTTAGTAAACCAATGGTTGTTTATAAAAAGAGTATTGCCCTGCTTTTTTGCTTATGTTAAAATTGTGAAAAGTTGCACGAATGTTCTCGAACTTTGCTGCAATCCTGAATGTTAAGTGGGCAAAGGATGTCTTAGCGTGAGCAACGAAATTCCGGATATTGTCATCGGCCGTTTGCCAGTTTATTTGCGAGAATTAAATCGCATGGCTGAGACTGAGGACAAGATAACAACATCTTCACATGATTTGGGACGCCGTTTAGGCATAAGTTCAGCCCAAATTCGGAAGGACCTATCCCATTTTGGAGAGTTCGGAAAACAAGGTACGGGTTATCATATTGGGTATCTGATAGACCAGTTGACCCAAATCTTACACCTGACCAAAGAATGGCCAATTGCCGTTATAGGGGCCGGTTATTTAGGGCATGCCCTGGTTAATTACCGTGGCTTTCAGGATCGGGGATTCCATGTTGTCTCCGTTTTCGATCGCGATCCCGAAAAAATCGGTAGTTCTATGGGTGATCTCGAGGTCCAGGCGATTGATGAACTGGAAAAAACGATCCAGGCACGAAATATTGAGATTGCCATTCTGGCGGTTCCCGTTGATGTTGCGCAAGAACTGACGGACAAGCTGGTTGGCGCAGGTGTAAAAGCGCTGCTAAGTTATGTGCCGATTCATTTAAATGTACCCGAAGGCGTTTCGGTCAGTTATAGCGATCCGGTTGTGCAGTTGCAACAGATGACATTTTATCTCTCACCTTGAAGTTTTCTCATCACGACCATTAATTCGGACCTCAATCGTAAAATAATAGAGATAATCTAAAGCGTGCGCATCATTGATGCGCATCCTTCGTTTTATGAATCGCAAAACTCAAATTCGCCGCTTTCTCTATGTTTTTGCTATCTTTCTGCTTTATGCTGGGCTGACAATCCTCATTACTTGGCCATTAGCGGCCAGGCTTGACCAGGTGCTGCCTGGTGCTTCAGGTGACACCTTGCTCCATTATTGGAATGGTTGGGCGGCGAGCCAGGCATTGAGTCGGGGGCAATCTCCATTTTTTACTGATCTCATTTTCCATCCTCAAGGGGTCAGTTTGTTGACGCACAATATGGCCTGGTTTCATATTGGCCCCTGGCTTCTTATCGAGCGATTCATCGACGGCATTGTTGCCTACAACGTGGTCTTATTATTCAACCTGGCGCTTTGCGGTTTTTCAGCTTTTCTACTTGCCTGGAAAATTAGTGGAGATGTAAAACCTGCTTTTTTGGCCGGTATGATTTATATGGCCTGGCCCTTCCGCCTCTCACAGTTGGATCATCCGAATCTACTGGCGACCCAGTGGATACCTCTCTTTCTTCTGTTCCTGATTCTATTGTTGGAAAAAGGGAGATGGCAGGATGTCATTTTAACGGCCGTTACTTTGGCTCTGGTTGGATACGGCCGCTGGCAGCTTCTGATTCCAGCCGGGGTCATGGGGCTAACCCTGGTGATCTGGCATTGGCCTCGATGGTGGCCACGAAACGAACGTCCGCGCTTGTTAAAATTAATGTCCTCCGGCGTCTTGGCTGCCATTTTACTCCTACCTCCGGCCTGGCTTCTTTTGCAGGAACAACAAAATGACCCCGGCGCTGCCGATATATTTCGCGAAGGGGAGGAGAGTATCATGCAGGCAGATTTGTTGGCCTATATCACACCAAGCAATGATCATTTCCTGCTGCGCGATGTCACGACGCCGCTCTATGATCAATATTATGACGTGCGTTTTCCATCACGCCGGTATTCACCCTATATCGGGTTTACGATTTTTCTGCTTGTTATCCTCGCTATTCTAAAGAGACGCAGGGACGCATTGCCCTGGTTGGTTATGGGTTTGGTCTTGATTCTGCTGGCTATGGGTCCCGTACTGCGCGTCAATGGCCAGGAGTATCCTGGATTTCCGATGCTCTACCGTTTCCTGGAACCTTTACAGGTGTTTCGCTTGATGCGCGTGCCGGATCGATTCAATATGTTTTTAGCGCTTCCTGTGGCGATGTTGGGAAGCCTGGGCGCGCTGGTTGTCTTTTCTAAACTAGAAAAAAAGTGGATGGCCGGAGCGGCATCTATAGGCATCGTGTTCCTTATTTTGCTTGAGTACCTTGTGCTCCCGGTCAGGCTCTATGATATTCCGCGACCATCCCCCTTTTATCACGATTTGGCCGGTGAGCCGGGAGCGTTCGCCGTTCTTAATCTGCCCTTTGATTCATTGAAGGCTAAAGAATATATGTTTGCGCAGGTGACCCACCAACGGCCGTTGGTACAGGGCAACCTATCACGTATCCCGCCCGGCGCCTATGAAACCATTGAGAGCAATCCATGGCTGAATACTTTACGTAACGCCGTGGAAATGGATCCCAATTATCATGATGTGAGCCAACAACTCTCTCTATTAGCGGAGCAGGATATTCGCTATGTGATGATGCATAAGAATTTAGTGGGCGCCGATCGTATTCAGCATTGGCAGCGATACCTTTTGTCCCAATCACTATATGAGGATGAGAACATTATTGTTTACCGAACACAGCCGCAACCAGGTCAGGACTTTCAGCTTGAACAGGAGGTTATTCCTGGGTTAGGAATTGTGCGGGTCATGACCAGCGGTGAATGTGTTTTGGCCGGGCAGACGTATGAAGTTGATGTGGGGTGGGGGAGCATTATACTGGTTGGCCAGGACTTGACGGCCGAACTGGCTTTAATAGACTCGGCAGGAGCCGGCATTCTTGAGGAGAGATTCCCGATTTCAGATGGTTATCCTTCCAACCAGTGGCCCGCAAATGCGCTGTACTGGGGTTATTATCAAATGGGCATGCCAGAAGATATTCCTGAAGGAAGTTATGATCTGGAACTTACGCTTCTCAACGCCGAGACCGAAGCAAAATTAAGCAGCCCCCAATCATTAGGGAAGTTAGAAGTTGAACAAGCTCCTTGTAGTGTTAATGCAATTGAAGATGCCCAGGAGATTAACGCTTCCTTTGGCGACCGGCTTCGTTTATTGGCTTATGAATTCGAGCAAGATGGGCGACTTGATTTGCGCCTCTATTGGCAAGCCAGTCAGCGGATGGAGAAGGATTACAAGATTTTTATTCACGTATATGATTTGAATACGGCCGTGCCCGTTGCCCAAGATGATGCCATGCCCCATCGCAATGCTTATCCGACTCGCTTTTGGGGGTTAGAGGAAATTGTTGATGATCGCATCCAGATTTCACTAAATGGGGTGCCGCCTGGAACATATGGTCTGGCTGTTGGCGTCTACGATCCCATCAATGGCGAGCGACTTGAGGTCATAGATGGAAAAGGTATGCAAGTTCAAGACGGCCGCCTAATCTTGCCGGAAAATGTTGTTGTAAAATAAATCCGGGTTATCAACACCTTTGATAACCCGGATCATCATACTAACAAATATTTAAGATAACACGCTATCTGCTAGGGTCGTAAGATCATGGGAATGATGGTCTGGCTCCCGACCATCATTTGGGCAGAATCACTATCGTTGCTCCCATTAGCATCCTCATTGGCAATGGAAACCACTGCTTCTACAGGAAACTTCGTACCTAATGCACTGTTTCCGGGTATTTGAACACTTACATTGAAGCTGATCTGCTCAAGTAGATTGAGATCCGGTAATTCCCAGGTCACTTTTGAACCGTCAACGTCCGGAGTAATCCCCGAATCATCACTGCTATAAGTCAATCCGCTTCCCAAATTCAACACAAGTTGAACGTCTTTAGCGGTATTTTGCCCTAAATTAGACACGGTAACCGGTATGCTCCCCGTTTCACCAGCCTTGCCCCCAAGAAGAGTAATGGGCAATGTTGCCTTCGCGTCCGCATTCTCTGATGGCTGCCAGCTATAAGATGTTGTGCCACTGCCATTAAAACCGCTAGAAACATAAGGATATCGTTCATCTTGTCCCCGATAAGCCACTTGCGGATCGGTGAGAACTGTGCCGGCACTATCTAGCAAGGCATAGGAAATTTCCTGGTTATATCTATTGTTCCAGGTAACGACAGCCTGGCCACCTTCTGCGGCGGCTACTGATGGATTGAACACCCGAAAAGTTTCAAGCGAATCATAAAGGAATTGTGCCGGGACCTCTATTTGCTGCTGAGGATTAAGCACCGCGTACCTGAGACGCGTGTCCCACGATAGCGACCACACGACCATCGTCCGGCCGTCGCTTAGAAGCGCTGCATCAATGTCACCTCCATCCCAAACTGACGAATCATCAGGAGTTAGCACAACGTCATGTGTAATGACGTTATTATTCTCATCAATGATTGCATATAAAATTTCTGGCTCACAGTTATTAGACAAGCAGTCTTGATAAGTGTAAAAAATAGTGGCCCGGTTATTGGGTGCGGCTGATACCGTTGGGTCGAATATCCATACATCATCACCGGGATCAGAGGTTATTCGCGTGCGAGGTTTTTGAATAGCTCCGGCATTATCTGCAACCGCAAAATAAACATCTGCGTGATACCCTTGGTCTGTTTCGGTTTCTTCTGTCCAGCTAATAGTAAAACGTCCATCAATTGTGGCTGCTATACGGGCGTCGCCAATCCATTTATAGCCAGGATCTCCCCATTCACCCCATTTGGTATTTTGGGAAAGGTTAAATGGTCCACTTGTGAGGTCGCCATCGCTATTAAGCGTTGCAAAGTAAACATTATAATTAAATTCCCCAATTTCCCAGCTATAAAGATATCGAATCCATGTTAGCCCAATTTGGCCATTAGGAGCCACTGCCAGGCTCGCATCCCAATCTGATGCGCGGGTTGGGTTTTTGCCAGCATATGAATTGCTTGGGTTAAATGGTAACTGCACGTTGCGCGCTAGTTCCCCAAAATGATCGGTCAAAGCGATATAAAGCCTCTCTTCATAAGTGTCATAGTTGGGGTCAGTATATCTGCCATTGGACCACGCATAAATAAATCCCTTGCCGGGAATTTCTGCCAGCGCGGGATCAAATCCTGATTCATACATTTCTGAGGCAAATATTTTTCTCTGGCCATCAGGTTGCAACAAGTTTAAACCCATCGCGTAATCCTGGTCGTCAATGACGGCCTGGGCATGTGGTGCAGGTACTGTGGTTTGAAAATAAGATATTGCCGACTTTTGGCTATTTGAAACTGAGGTGGCATATAGATTGGCATCATTCCAATCGCCTTGAGCCGCGCCTGGGGGTGTGGTTACCGTGATTAAGAGATCGATTTCTTCTCCTTGGGGCAGGAGGCCGGTGTCCGGGATGCCATTGCCGTTTGTATCGGATAATGGGCCACCAGATAGCTTGGTAATTTCAGCCGGCCAATTTGAACCGACCTCAATGTCAAATGTGTCGGCTCCAAGGCGGCCGAAATTGCGCACCTTGACAGAGACCTCTTCAGTAACTCCTGGCGACGAAAATCCACCTTGCCGGATGGGATATGCCAGCGCACCATAGGAAGGAGAAGGTGAATAAAAGGCTATAGTGGAAAAATCTTCAATCCAGTAGTCATATTCCAGACCCACATAACCCGTGCTATCCTCAATCCCTTTTGAACCCCGCCAGCTTTCGTCGGACATATCTTCATAATGCATGAAAATGTCCCCATTCTCATGAAGTTCAACGGCAAATGTCACGAAGGTATCATCTCCATAAAAATTCGCATAACGCCATTCGATGACCACCACTCGGTTTGGACTTTGACCCTCTGATAATACCCAAATAGCTCCCCCAGTGTCCGGATCAATTTCCAGGTCAGACCAAAAGGGGGCAATTAAATTGTTAGGATATTGGCGAAGAGGAAGAGGATCTCTCCCACAGCAACCAGAAGTGCCTTGCCCGAAGGAAAGGAATCCGTTTGTGCTCACATAAACGCTATCCCAACTTTGTTCGTAGAAAGGAAATTCAAATCCCAAATCGACATGGCCATATTCGTCATCCCCACTGATATTTGTTTTGATTCCTTGAGTGGCATCCGGCCATCTGAAATTTACATTGTCATCAAACGTATAGCCGAAGGCATCCGGACCGCCGGTATCATTAAGCTGATCAGGTAAATCACGAATGGGTCTTAGGGTTCGTGGGTTAATTTCGGATTCCATCCACGGATTATCGTCCCTGTGCTTGGGAGCCAAAACTATAGATTTATCGGTGACCTTTGCAGGAGGAATGGGTGGAGAATTTGGGGTTGGTATTTCTTGAGGGGATACGATTTGGTACGAAAATACCAGGGTCAAAAATAGAAATACAACAGTTACAACAGGCCAATGTTTCATTTTTTCCTCCTTGGTCAAGTACCAAAATTTAGGTACTTGATCCTAAAAACAGGCCAATAAAAACGATATAGATAAATGTAAAATTCACATTTAACAAATTGTAACGGTGCGTTGAATCAAAATTGAAACGCGAATAAACCTATAAAAAGATTACATATCTGGAACACTACGCTGGAGAATGGGCAATTCGGCCAGCGCTTTGCCTGCGCCTAGGGCTGTGCAGGCGATGGGGTTGTCGGCCACATAAGCCGGAACCCCGGTTTCTTGGGTGAGCAAGGTGTCGATCTCACGCAGCAGGGCGCCGCCACCGGTCAAGGCCATACCGCGGTCGATGATGTCCGAGGAGAGTTCCGGTGGTGTCTTAGCCAGGACCGCACGCACCACATTGATGATGGCTTGCAACTGCTCACCGATGGCTTCAACCACCTCACTGGAAGTGATGGTCACCGTTTTGGGCAGGCCGGCGATCTGATCGCGCCCCTGAACCTGCATATCCAGGCGCTTGTCCAGTTCCACTGCCGAGCCGATTTTTATCTTGATTGCTTCGGCCGTCGGTTCACCAACTACCAAGTTATATTTTTTGCGAATGTAACTGATAATCGCTTCATCAAGGTGCACGCTGGCCACGCGCACCGATTCAGCACAGACAATGCCATTCATAGAGACGACGGCCGCTTCTGTTGAACCGCCACCTAAATCAACAACGAGATTGCCGGTGGGAGTACCCACAGGCAACCCGGCGCCAATGGCCGCAGCCAGTGGTTCGGGAATCAGGTGAACTTCTCTGGCACCGGCCGCTAACGCTGCTTCACGCACCGCGCGTCGTTCGACACTGGTCACCCCGTAGGGCACGCTGATCATGACGATTGGCTTGCGCACATGAAAGCGGCCGGTTACCTTGCTGATGAAATATTCCAGCATCCCTTGCGTGACGAAATAATCGGCAATGACGCCATCACGCAAGGGTCGCATCACTTCGATTTCTTCGGGGGTTCGGCCGTACATATCCTTCGCAGCACGGCCGACTTCTACGATAATGGTCTTGTTTCCATCTTCACGAACAGCGACGACAGATGGTTCTTGCAGCACCACACCACGATTTTGGTCGTGGACGAGAACATTGACCGTTCCCAGGTCAATCGCGACGTATGGCGTAAAGATAGCCAAGGTTAGTATTCGTCCTCTTCACCATATCCGCCGGCGCGTCCGGTTGGCATGACGCGCGGGCGTCGTTTGCGAGCCACATCAACTCGAATTTGCGCTCTTTGCAGAGAAGCCCGAATTTGAGCGTACCGCTCCGGATCTTCGGGCACACCTTCGGACATCACTTTTTCCGCCCGTTTGCGCGCTTCTAAAGCTCTTTCAATATCGATTTCTTCGACATATTCGGCCGAGTCAGCCAGTATGATCACCCGGTCCGGCTGCACTTCGACAAAACCACCGCCGATGGCGAAATACTCTTCCTCACCTTCCTTGCGTACTATGACTTCCCCGAATCCCAGGGTGGTCAGAAGGGCCGTATGATTTGGTAAAATACCCATACGCCCTTCGCTGCCGGGAATGTTGACAGAATCCACCTCACCGCTGAAAACAGTTCTCTCTTGAGTGACAATATCACAATGGATTGGCATTAATACACCACCTGTCTGCTGCGGCTACTTTTAGAAACCGCAATAGTATGAAATTAAGCTGTTTCGCGCAGACTTTCCGCTTTTTCGAGGGCCTGTTCAATTGTGCCCACCATATAAAATGCTTGTTCCGGCAGATCGTCATATTCGCCATCCAGGATTCCGCGGAATCCGCGAACAGTTTCTCGAATAGGCACATACTGCCCATTCAATCCATGAAATTTCTCAGCCACAAACATGGGCTGGCCTAAGAAACGTTCAATTTTACGGGCGCGAGCCACCAGTAGTTTCTGGTCTTCGCTCAACTCATCAATACCTAGAATGGCGATGATATCCTGTAAGTCTTTATAAGTTTGCAAGACCTGCTTCACTTCGCTGGCGGTGCGGTAATGTTCTTCACCAACAACATCGGCCTGCAAAGCGCGACTGGAGGATGACAGAGGATCAACTGCGGGGAAGATACCACGGGCGAAGACCCCACGATCAAGGGTAAGAACCGCATCCAGATGGGCGAATGTAGCCACTGGAGCCGGATCAGAATAATCATCTGCAGGTACATAAATGGCCTGCATGGAAGTGATCGATCCTCTTTTTGTTGATGTAATTCGCTCTTGGAGGGCACCCATCTCAGAGGCCAATGTTGGCTGGTAGCCGACAGCGCTGGGCATACGGCCGAGGAGTGCGGACATTTCAGACCCGGCCAAAACATAACGGAAAATGTTATCGATAAAAAGCAGCACGTCGCGACCTTCATCGCGGAAGAATTCGGCCATAGCCAGACCGGTCAGAGCAACGCGCAGACGGACACCAGGGGTTTCATTCATCTGACCAAAAACCATAGCCACTGAATCTTGCACGCCGTACTCCTGCATTTCATAAAACAGGTCGGTCCCCTCACGGGTACGTTCGCCGACACCGGCGAAAATGGAAACACCTTCATGCTCCTGGGCTACGGATCGAATCAATTCCGCAATCGTTACTGTTTTGCCCACGCCGGCACCGCCATAAATACCGGTTTTACCACCTTTGATAAAGGGGGCGATTAAGTCAATAACTTTCATCCCCGTTTCAAAGGTTTCTGTCTCTGTAGACTGGGCTTGAAAGTCCGGAGCATCACGATGAATTGGGTAGTATGTCTCCGCCTCCGGCTGTTCACCACCGTCAACGACACGGCCAGTGACATCAAAGATGCGTCCCAAGGTTACCGGACCTACGGGAACCTTAATGGGAGCGCCGGTTGCATTGACCGGCACACTTCGCGGAATGCCATCGGTTGAGCCCATAGCCACTGTTCGCACCTCGTTATCACCGAGATGCTGTTGTACTTCTAGAACGAGTGTGCCATTGGGACCGTCCAGTTCTAAAGCTTCATAAATTTCCGGCAAGTCTCCTGCAGGAAACTCAACGTCCACCACAACGCCACGAACGGCGGAAATTTTGCCTGTTGCCATTAGTTCCTCCAACAATTATTGATCGGCCAGGGCAGCGGCGCCACCAACAATGTCCAAAATCTCATTGGTGATGCTTGCCTGGCGCGCTTTATTACGATCTAGGGTTAAGATTTCGATGAGTTCGGCCGCATTATCCGTTGCATTATTCATAGCCACCATGCGGGCGCTATGCTCACTGGCCAACGCTTCCAAGACAGATTGGTAAATCTGTAGCTGGGTGAAACGGGGAATAATGGTATCCAATAAGGCGACCGGATCGGGTTCATAGGTATAGGCCCGGTCAGAAACGCCACTTAAGTCCACATCGGCTATATATTCCGCCCCCGCCCATCCTTCAAAATCCAATGGTTTTAAGGGGAGTAGCTGCTTGACGACAGGACGGCGAGCCACCAGGTTTATATAATCTGTGTAAGCAATAAAAATTTGATCCACATTGCCGCTAAGGTATTCATCAGTGACAATTTGGGAAATAGGCGTGATATCCAGAAGGGTTGGCGGCTCCGGAATATCCTGGTCATCAAAGGTGGCCATAACGTCATATCCG
The DNA here is from genome assembly GCA_028277515.1 of Anaerolineae bacterium. The sequence continues at coordinate 91,058 of JANQGC010000219.1, read as the reverse complement.
CGGCGGACCATCAAGTCACGGCCGCGCCGGCCAATAGTGATAACACGAACCGGTGTGGTTAAAGTCTTCAAAAACCGCTCACTCCGAACAACGATATTGCTGTTATAAGATCCACACAGTCCTCGATTCCCAGAAACTAGAATCAAAATTGTATTTTTAATTTCGTTTCGGGCGGTTAACAAAGGATGGGTAGCTGGACCAACGCCAGGTTGGGAGGCAAGATTGTGCAATATCTCAAATGCTTTCCCAGCATAACTGCGGGTTGCTTCTACTTGCTTCTGTGCCCTTGCGGCTTTTGATGCCGAAACAGCCGCAAGGGCGCTGGTCACTTGCGAAATGTTTTTAATACTCTTGATGCGTTTGTTTAGTTCGCGTTCGGTGGCCATACGGGTTTCACCTTATTCGGATAGATCAGCGCCTACAATCAAGATTATTGCAGCGAAGTGTTTATTCGTCGGTAATTTAGGCATTCCAGCTCTCATTGAAATGATCGATCCCCTCTCGAAGCTCTGATTCGATTTCATCCGTCCAGTTACCAGCACTCAACTTATCGGTAAGTGCAGAGTAAGCCGTGTCCATATAACGGACGAATTCATTGCTCCAACGGTCGATGTTTTCGACCTCAATTTCATCAAGATAACCACGGGTGCCGGCAAAAATGAGCATGACCTCATGCCGTGGGGGCCAGGGATTGTATTGCGGCTGTTTTAGAAGTTCCATTAGACGCTCGCCACGGGCCAACTGGCGCTGGGTGGCCGGATCAAGATCGGAACCGAATTGGGCAAATGCCGCCAGTTCGCGGAACTGGGAAAGGTCAGCACGCAAACTACCCGTTGCTTTATTCATCGCCCGGGTTTGGGCAGCGCTACCAACGCGAGATACGGATAAACCGGCGTTGATGGCGGGCCTTTGCCCCTGGTTGAAAAGGTCGGTTTCCAGGAATAGCTGGCCGTCGGTAATGGAGATGACATTGGTGGGGATGTAGGCAGAAACATCACCAAGAAGTGTTTCGATGATTGGCAGGGCAGTTAAGGAACCGCCGGTACCGGGTAGTTTTTGCACTTCATAATTGTCAGGGTTATCTAATGCTTTTAAGCCTTCTTCGATTTCTTCCTCTTCCAGATTACCGAAGTACACTTTGCCGTCAACACCCCTGGTTTCGGCCGTGACTTCTGTCCCTTTTTCGACAATGATCCACTCATCGCGCAAGCGGCAAGCCCGTTCTAATAATGTGCTATGCAGAGAGAAGATATCCCCAGGGTAGGCCTCGCGACCAGGCGGGCGGCGCAGAATGAGCGACATCTGGCGATAAGCCCAGGCATGCTTGGAAAGGTCATCATAAACAACGAGGGCATCCTTGCCTTGATCGCGGAATTCTTCGCCGATCGTGCATCCGGCGTAGGGGGCAAAATATTGCAATGGTGAAGGATCGGATGCGCCGGCTACGACTACGGTTGTATAATCCATAGCCCCATATTTTTCAAGTGTATCGACGACTTGTGCCACCTGGCCGACGCGCTGTCCAATGGCGACGTAAATGCATAACAATCCTCTGCCTTTCTGGTTGATGATCGTGTCCAAACAAATCGCAGTTTTACCGGTTTGGCGATCACCAATGACCAGCTCGCGCTGACCACGACCGATAGGGAACATAGTGTCTATTGATAAAATCCCGGTCTCTACGGGAGTATCAACACCTTTACGCTCAATGACACCGGGGGCAGTGGCCTGAACTGGACGCGTGTTGGTGTATTTAATGGGACCCTGGCCATCAACCGGGTTTCCTAGCGGATCGACAACCCGGCCGATGAGACCGTCCCCTACGGGAACAGAGGCGATCTGGCCTGTAGCGCGGACTTCATCACCTTCCTCAATCCCGGCGTAATCGCCCATGACCACAATACCTACGCTGTCTTTGCGCAAGTCTAGGGTCAGACCCATCACGCCACTGCTAAATTGTACCAGTTCACTGGCTTCCACATCCGCCAGTCCGGTCGCGATAGCCACGCCGTCGTAAACAGCTTCAACTGTTCCGACGCTGCGCGACTCAACTTTATGGTCAAAATCCTTAATTTGTTCTAATAGCGAGTCAGCTATATTTTGAAAATCAGGGGCAAGGGATGCCATGCACCAACCTCCTAGAGAATTTTATCTGTGTGATCTGCTTCGGTTTATCCTGCTGGAAAATTAACTGATTCAGGTAACGGATCTTACCTTATGGTCTCCCATTTGTCCAACTTGCACAGGAGACCATCCCGTTGTGCTCAGACTAATTGTGAAGTCCGTCACAACTAGGCAAATTTTATTACAAACGTCCATGTTACGCCAACAGATTGGTCCAATCTCAACGATCAAAGATTGGACCAATCTACTTAATGTAGTTAAAGAGGAGGCAAGCCGAAATGGTCATCTATAAATGATAAAGGTAGAATCGCCTTTCTATGGTTAAACGATTACAGAGGAGAATTGCCGGCAACAAGCTACTGATCGGCATCCTGGGAATCTATCTGCTGTTGGTTATTATCACTATGTGGGTGACGCCGCCGTTTGAAGGACCGGATGAACCGCAGCACTTCGCTTATATTGAGTGGTTGGTAAGGAACAATGATTTCCCCCCACAGGGTGAAGCCTCATGGCAGACGCCGGTGCAGCAAGAATCCAGCCAACCACCATTTTACTATTTACTGGCATCGTTGCCGGCACGCCTGGTTAGCGTGGATGATCCGCAAGCGACCTTCAGACCGAATCCATATCCGCGCAGATTTCCTTTAACCTATCCTGACAACGATAACCGGGCTGTTCATTATCCTTCGGAGGCTGATCCGTTGGCCGGAGGATGGCTTGCTTTATACCTTGCTCGCTTAATATCTTTGTTATTTGGCCTGTTATTAATCGTTGCGGTTTTTGGACTTGCTCGCCAGGCGGTTCCCCAAAATAAAAACGTGGCTCTGATGAGCGCTTTTTTTGTTGCCACTATTCCCCAGGTAATTTTTATCAGCAGCGTAGTCTCCAATGATATTCCAGTTGCAGCTTTAAGTACGGTTTCCTTGTGGTTATTGGCGATGTTGATGCGGCAGGGATACACCTGGGTTAGAGCGGTTTCCATTGGGGTTGCCGTCGGACTGACTACCCTTATGAAAGCCAATGGATTGGTTATTGGCTTGCCGATCCTCGTTGCTTTGTTATGGCTCGGCTGGTCCAAAAGAGAAAGCTGGTTAACGGTGATAAAAGCGGGCGCACTCATCGGTTTGAGCGCTTTTATTGTGGCCGGATGGTGGTTTATTAGAGCCTGGGTTTTGTTTGGCTCTCCCTTGGGGCTGGAAACACATGACCAGGCGCCGTGGGCATTTGCCGATCCTGCGCTGTCCGGTGATCCTCGTTTGCGCTGGTTTGAGGTTTTTCGCTCTTTTTGGATCTGGCTGGGCTGGGGAACGATCAGGCCGCCTGATTCGTATTACACTATTTTTTTCGTTATGGTTATTCTGGCCCTGGCCGGTTTATTGTTGGCCACCTGGCGGCGATGGAAATCTACCAGCCCCCGTTTTGATGTAACAGCGGCCGTTTTTCTGATGCTGTTCAGCGCCATCATTGCAATCGCTTTCGTCTTGGAAATATGGATGCGGCGGGTGACGGCTCCATACGGCCGGTTACTGTTTCCGGCCATCGGTGCGCTCGTCCTGTTCTTGATTGTCGGCTGGCGCGCTATTCACCCCAAATTGCCGCTTATTCCCATTGCCATAACATTGGTCACCTCAATCGCTGCTCCATTCTGGCTGCTGCGGCCGGCTTATGCCCTGCCAGAATTTCTCGATGAGGGGAATCTTGTTCAAGCATCGACGCTAAACTGGTTTTTTGGCCTAGCAGTGGATCGGCCGATTGCCGAACTGCTCTCCGTTGCACCTCAAACAGAGCAAGTTGAGGCCGGCAGCCTGCTTCCGGTAGAAACTTGCTGGCGGGCTATTGAGCAGACGGATCAAGAAATGGCGTTTTTGCTGCATGTAATTGGACCTGAGAACCGTTTAATTGCCAACCGGCGAACCCTGCCCGGATTAGGTCACTATCCTTCCGGTATATGGCAGCCGGGCGCGGTTTGGTGCGATTTGATCCATGTTCTTGTTGCTGATGAATCCGTAGACCAGACGCTTGTTTACAAAATCGAGATTGGAATCCATGATCCTGAAGCGGATACCCGGCTGCCTATATTTACCGCAGAAGGGCAGCAGATTGAAGCTGCTTTTGTTTCCGATGTGCTCATCACACAGAATGAGGATGAAGATATTTTACCGGGACCAATTGAGGAACCTGTTCTCTTACTTGATTATGAGGCAGACTCTGTCTGGCGGGCAGGACATGAGCAAACGTTGATACTGTCCTGGATGGTCGCTGAACCACTTGACCAGGATTACCAGCAATATGTTCACTTACGGGATTCAGAAAGTGGAGAAACGGTAACTCAAGCTGATGGTCCGCCGCTTTCAGGTTGGTATCCCACATCACGATGGCTGCCCAACATGCCGATCACGGATGTGCGCGTTTTCCCATTAGCTTCTGACATCAGCCCCGGCTACTATGACCTGACGGTCGGATTTTACGATCTTGCAAGTGGGCAACGATTCGGACCTGAATTTCACCTGCAAACGATAGAGGTTAAATCGTAAAACATGGTTGACACATCAGTCGGCAGTCGCGATTTAACGGTTGCCAAGGAACAACCGCAAATAAAGCGTTTGACTAATGGGCAGCCACTCATTTCCAGGAAATTGGCGCCTTATCTTGTTGTCCTAATACTTATATTGATGGGTTTCGCCTTTCGCGCTTATGCTTTAGAAAGTCAGTCCATGTGGAGTGATGAGGGGTTGAGCCTGTACCGGGCGCGACTTGATCCGGCCGATATTTTTGAAGGGTTGATTATTATTGATGGTATCGAGACCACGGACACCAACCCACCCCTATATTTCTTGCTTCTTCATGGTTGGCGCAATTTAACCGGGGAATCAATTTTCGCGCTTCGTTATTCAGGTGTGCTGGCGGGAGTGTTAGCTGTGCCTTTGACTTATGTTCTGACAGCGGCCGCCTTTGACCGGCGCACCGCTTATTTCGCGGCTTTATTTATGGCCATCTCCCCATTCCATATTTGGCAATCGCAGGTGCTGCGTAATTACAGCTTGCTGCTGACCTTGAACCTGGCCTCTGTTTATAGTTTGTTCCGCTTTCTTCTATCTGAGGATCGACAGAGGCGTTGGCTTTTGCTCTGGCTGGCAGCCGGTTTGCTCGGAATCTACACCCATTATTTTGGCTTTTTTGTTTTTGCCTTTGGGATTATTGCATTGGGGACCATGCTTACCTGGCAGGTAGGGCTGTTTTCAATCTTACGCCGGCGTCGAACCTGGATCGTGCTGGGCGTTGCCGTTCTTATAATGCTTCCGGCTACATATTATGCCTGGGAGCGGTTTCAATCGGGGCAGCAAGTTGACTTTTATCAGATTCCCGTTTTGCTAGTTATATCCCATGCTCTTAGCGGGTTTGGCGTTGGAATTGATCCCTCTTTAACTCATGCGTGGTGGCGTGTATTTCCGGCCGTTTTTCTGACGCTCACCGGTTTCATTATCGGTTGGCGGTTAAAGCGTTTGTCTACTCTTTTGTTAGTGGGCTACTTGCTGATTCCCATAGGTTTCATGCTCCTGCTGTCGTATATTAATCCACTCTATAATGGAGTTCGTCATTTACTTATCGGCCTGCCACCATTCCTGGTTTTTATGGCGGTTGGGGCGATTACCGATTTACCTGGAAAAAGCAGGTTGAATTCTGCCCTTAGTTGGGGACGGTTTTTGTTAGCACTCATCGTAATCATAATTCAGATTGGATGGCTGTATGTTCAATTTACGGATTCCAATCTGCTGCGGGATGATGTGCGCGGAGCGGCCGAATATTTGAATCAAGTAGCAGAACCAACCGATTTAATTATCCTGCATGACACGATCATCGGTCTTACGTTTGACTACTATTATGACGGTGACGCCCCTTGGAAGGCCATCCCCACCTTAGGTGAGCAAAACGGGGAAGCGGCGCAGGTGACTTTGTCCAATGCCGGCGAATCCGCCGAGCGTATCTGGTTCCTAGTGCAGCCTACACCGCGAACCGGTTTCCCTAGAAAGCTGTTGTGGGATTGGGCTGAAAAGAATTGGCCCCGTTTTTATGACCACCAGTTTCCGCGAATGTGGCTGCGCATACAATTGAATGGATACCTGCCCCAGCCGGTCATAGCGGAACTCCCTGAAGATATTAATTTAGTGACGGCCGCTTATAACGATGAACTGCGCCTGTCCGGCCTGGAGCTGCCTGAGCAAGCCAGGGCCGGGAAACCCTTTTGGACGATTTTTTACTGGTCCCAATTGCAAGAGGATGTTAACGAATATGTCTTATCGCTTCGCCTGGTAGACGATCAAGGCCGGTTGTGGCACCAGGATGATAATTTGCTATGGCAAGAATATTTAGATCACCAATGGCCGGTTGAAACACTCTTGCGCAAAGATTATGAAGTATCTCTCCCCTCAGGTTTGCCTCCGGGCAGCTATGATCTCTGGTTAAGGGTGTTGGATATGGACCGGAGACCGGTCCTCGCTTCTGACGGTACGCTTGAACAATATTTGGGCAATATCGCCATTGAAACAGGCCATGAGATCGCCCAATTACCACCCCATACAGCTCAAAGGGTCAATCTTGGTGATATTGAGTTTATGGGCTACAACCTGCCTGATGAAGAGATTAAACCGGGTCATGGCATTCCATTTGAGCTATTTTGGCGGGCACGCCGGACACCCCAACAAGATTACCAGGTGCGCACGCGGCTGCTCGATCCTGCGGGAAATATCGTTGGGGAAGCGATTAACCCGCCCACACGCGCCGATTACCCCACCAGCCTATGGCAGGAAGGAGAACTGTTGCAGAGCAAATTCCAGATGTTGATGCCCGGCAATATTGAGATCCTTCCCCATTCTATTGAGGTGGCGCTTATTGACATTCAGACTGACGAGGAAATTGGGCAGATTATTTTAAAGGACCAATTGACGGCCGACCCCTGGCCATTTACGGCCGAACTGCCATCCAATCTACAATCTCTGGATGCTGTTGTCGGCCAGCCTCCGCTTATTGCTCTACGTGGATATCGCCTGCCTGAAACCGTCGTTCGTCCAGGTGATATTTTGGATCTCACTTTATTCTGGCAGGCGTTAGAGAATGTGCCCCAGGGATATTATGTGTTCATCCACTTCATGACCTTGGATGGCCAGATGGTTGCCCAGCGTGATGGCGCGCCGCAGAAGGGGTTTCGGCCGACTTTAAGCTGGCGTGAAGGAGAGGTAATCGAAGATGAATACCAGCTTTCCATTACTCCTGGCATACCACCTGGGACATATCAGTTGTGGGCGGGGATGTACCATCCGGGAAGTGGAGAACGGCCGCCGGTGCAAATCGACGGCCAGTTAACCCCTGACAATCGTGTGCTGATTGGAGAGATCGAGGTTAAGCCGGAATAATGAAATCCAGGTCTGATAGATGGGCATTGCCCATCATCCTCATTCTCTTTTTGCTGCTGGGAACTGCTTACAGTCTGGTGAATCCTATCCTGGAAAGCCCCGATGAACTGCTCAATTATGAAAATATCCGCTACCTGGTCGAAAATCGGATCCTGCCTGTCTTGCAACCGGGTGAATTTTCTAAAGCCCATCACCCGCCACTTTATTACATTAGTGGGGCATTATTAACCGGCTGGGTACCTAGCGAAAGGCTGCCACAGCTAAAAGAAAACAACAATCCTTTTTGGGGTTATCGAATCTATGATCAGGGTGTTGATAACAAAAGTCAATATCTACATGACCCGAAATTAGAAGGCTGGCCTTACCGGGATGCCGTTTTAGGCATTCGGTTGCTGCGATTTGTCTCTTTGCTATTGGGAGCGGGGGTTGTATGGGTAATTTTCCTCACCGCGCGCGAGCTTTTCCCACAGGAAACGGCATTGGCCTGGGGAGCGGCGGCCGTTGTTGCTTTTAATCCCATGTTCTTATTCATTCAAAGTTCCGTCCACAACGATGCCTTGACCAATTTTCTGGCTGCCTTGACCATCTTTGGTGTTGTTCGCTTTTGGACGAAGGGACCATCCACTGCGAGGATTGTTTTTATAGGTTGTGTGGCAGGATTGGGTATCTTAACTAAGATCACGTTCTTGTTTTTAGGACCAGTCGTTGTCGTTGCTATTATTGCCTGGTGCCGGCAAGAGCAGGATGAGTCGAATGAATGGATGCAAACGGCCGTGAAAATGCTGGCCATTGGCGGTGGAATTGTTATGCTCATTGCTGGTTGGTGGTTTGTGCGCAACCAGGTCTTGTATGGTGATCTCACCAGTATGAGATTACAGGCGTCAATCTGGCAGCCGCGCGAGAATGTGCCGGATTGGGGAACGGCCGTTAATGAGTTGAGTTTTTTACGTGATTCGTTTTGGGGCGCCTTCGGATTTGGCCAAATTCCCCTGCACCAGCCCGTCTATACTTTGTTATGGTTAATGGTTTTATTCGCCTCTGGCGGCTTATTATTATGGGCGATACGCTCACGCCGGCATGATGGGATTTACCGTGTTCAGGGGCTGCTTATTGCTGTTCTACTCATAGCTCCTGTAACGGCATTTACGGCGACGTTCGGCCGAATGACCGTAAGCGGCAGCGCCAATTTCGGCCGGTATTTGTTCACTTCGTATGCTGTCATTGCGCCTTTGTTCGTCCTTGGCTTGACTGAGTGGTTTCCTTTTCGCCGGCGCCGCCCGGTTCTTTTGGCGTTTAGCGCTGGATTATTCGTGATCGCACTCTATGCTCTGATTGGCGTGTTGCAGCCGGCATATGCTGCACCCCCTATTTACGATAGCCTCAAACAAGCGGCAGTCAGCCAATCTCGAATGGAGCGTTATCCAGGCCTGGCAAATCTTGTTGGCTATGATCTATCATCGGAGACGGCCGTTCCCGGTCAAAAGTTTGAGGTGACGCTTTATTGGCAAGTCACGGGGACGACAGACGAAAACCATTCATTGTTTGTACAGTTAGTCGACAACCAGGGTGAGCGCATCGCCGGACGCGACACCCATCCCGGCTTAGGGCGCTATCCGACCAGCCGCTGGCAAATCGGAGAGATTATTGAGGATAAGATTCCTTTGTATATACCTGAAGAAGTTGCGTGGCCACAAGGTGTTTCGTTGAATGTTGGGCTGCGCGATCAGGATGGGCGTCTGCTTCCCACCATTACCGGCCAAGATACGATTTCGCTGCAATTGATTCGTCTGGCGCAGGATGAAGCATTAGAATTTGAGAGAGAGGACGATTTATTCACTTTAGGAGACCGCGTTGCCCTTATCGCGATAGATGTGCCGCAAACAACAGCCGCTCCCGGCCAACAAATCCCCTTCACACTCACCTGGCGGGCCTTGCACTCGCTAAATGAAGATTTTGTGGTCTTTATTCATCTGATTGACGAAGAGGGCAACCTGGCAGCGACGTTTGACCATCCACCCATGGGTGGTGGTTATCCGACCCATTTGTGGCAAAAGGGTGATACGGTTATTGATCGGCGATCAGTTGATTTAGTAGATGATTTTCCGCTAGGTATCTTTGAAGTGCGCGCTGGATGGTACCGCCTGCAAGATTTGTCACGGCTGCCGGTGGTTGATTCGCAAGGGCGAGCATTGCCGGATTCGGCCATTCCATTGTTTTCTTTGCAGGTGACGGATTAAATTGCGAGACGAAGGACAAATGGGCTTCAACACGCAGCAGCGATGGATCGTATGGATAATCATTGTGGCTTACCTGGTTTCAGGTATAAGTTATGCTCTCGCCACACCCCCTCTTGAGTCCTCTGATGAGTTTAAGCATTATCCCTTCGTTCAATTTGTGCAAACCCGTCAGCAGTTGCCAGTTTTAGATCCGCAAGATCCGGGTCTTTGGTTGCAAGAAGGTGCCCAACCACCGCTTTATTACCTGTTAATGGCTGGGGTTACGGCGGGAATTGATACGGCCGATTTGCCTATCGTTCATCATAAAAACCCACAGGCGTTTATCGGTAACCCAAGCCAGGTAGGGAATAAGAATTTAATCATTCACGATCCTGAGCTGGAATCCTTTCCCTGGAGGGGCAGCGTGTTGGCAATCTATGTCATTCGTTTTGTTTCGCTGCTCATGGGGGTGGGGACGATTGTGATCACCTTGTATCTCGGCAAATTTTTGTTTGATTCCCGTATCGCGTTGCTGGCGGCAGGATTGACAGCTTTCAATCCTATGTTCTTGTTTGTCAGCACGGCCGTGAACAACGACTCCCTGGCTATATTGTTGGGCAACCTGGGATTACTATTGCTGGTCATCATATGGACTGAAAAACCGGCTCCACAGTCAGCCTGGTGGCGCTATCTCATGTTGGGAGCGGTATTAGGGCTTGGCATATTAACCAAGCTAAGCCTGGGCGGCTTGATTGGCCTCACCGGGTTAACCCTGGCCTGGATTTCCTGGCGAGAGAAGGAATGGCGCTATTTGTTTTTTGGTGGCTTGCTTGTCATTCTTCCAATTTTGATTTTAAGCGGTTGGTGGTTTGCCCGCAATTGGCAACTATATGGCGATCTCACCGGCCTTTCTCCATTTATCGCTGTGCAGGGCATCCGTGATGCTCCTTTAGCTATCGCGGGATGGATGGATGAGTTTGGTACATTTTATCGCAGCTTTTGGGGTTTGTTCGGCGGAGTCAATATTGCCGCACCCAATTGGCTCTATTTTTTCCTGAACGCACTCACACTGATAGCCTTTGCCGGTTTGCTCAAATGGATTTGGTCGAAAGAAAACAGGAAAAGATTTGTTGATACGGGGATATGGCTCCTGGCAGCCTGGATTATGATTTTACTTGGTCTGCTGGTACGTTGGAATATGATTTCGCCCGCTTTTCAAGGCCGGCTCATTTTTCCGGCCCTGGCGGCGATCAATGTGCTGTGGGCAGTTGGGTTTCTTAGCTGGTTTAATGAGCGATGGGTCTCTCGAACGGCCGCAGCCCTCGGCGGACTTTCGTTTCTTATTGCTTTCTTCTTGCCATTTCTGGTGATCCGGCCCGTTTACGCGGCGCCTGAGCCTCTGGCCTCCGTGCCCCAGGAGGCGCAAATAGAAGCGGTGTCATTTGAGACAGAAGATGGGCAACTTCAATTGGTAGGATCGTTTATGGAGGCCGGACAAAGCGTGTTCCCAGGGGGCGATCCGGTCGTTGTCACATTATACTGGCAGGCATTAAGTTCCGTGAGCGGAGATTATATCAGCAGCCTGCATCTTTTAGGGAGAGGGCTGGAGTCCGTAGGCCAAATTGATCGTTATCCGGCAATGGGTTTGATCCCAACCAGTCGTTGGCAGGCGGGCGAAATTTATCGCGACGAGTACCATATTTACCCAAACAAAGATGCCCCTGCGCCCAGCCAACTGCGCGTCGCTGTGGGTCTTTTCGATGACCGCAGTGACCAGACGTTGCCGGCTGTTGATGCTTCAGGCATACCCATTAATCTGCTCATCGTCGGCAGTCCGGCGAGATTGGCTGCGCGAGAGCCGAGCATTCCGGAGCTTGATTGGGAGTCTGGCGCAGAATTTGAGCAAGGAATCACCCTGGCAGGTGTCAAGGATCTGGCGGGCGCTCCAGGGGAGGTTCTGCCTTTAACTCTTTATTGGCAGGCGGACCGTATTATCGACCTGGATTACACGGTATTTGTCCATTTATTGGATGAAAATGGAGAACAAATTGCCGAGGCTGATGCGCCTCCTGTTGGCAATGATTACCCAACAAGTTTATGGCAGGAGGGAGATGTGATTGATGACACCCATTACCTGGAATTAGCGGCCGATCTCAAACCGGGTGATTATCAGGTCAATGTTGGTTTATACGATCCGAGCAATGGTATGCGCGTTCCACGCTTGGACGAACCTGGAGATCACGTTGAATTTTTCATTCGGGTAGAGCGATAATATGGGAGTTTTTTGGAGGATTTTACAGGCGATCTAACGACTTACCGGGCCAGTGTTGTAATAAATCCGTACCCTAATGAAACGATCTCACCTGCTGCCTCTCCTGATTTGGACCTTGCTGTGGATGCTTTTTTTTGGCACCCTGATCCTAGCTGTTGAGCGTCTGCCGGCCGGCGATTTATCAGGCCAATTTCACACGTTTGGTTTGTTCCAGGCGCGGGAAGTGACCGCCGGAAGGTTGCCGATATGGTCGCCGGCAAGTTATGGTGGCGTGCCTTTTGCGGCCGATACACAGGCGGCCGTCTTTTACCCACCTCGCTGGCTAACCATTCTTTTCACATTGCCTGGCAGCTTCTCTTATTATGCTTTGGAGATGGAAGGGTTGCTGCATATCTGGTTAAGTGGGGTGTTTGTTTACTTTCTCACCGTTGCCATCACTCGCGGGCGGGTTAGTTTCGAGGGTAGGAAACAGAATAAGCAGGCAAACGGAAATAAGAGTTGGCGCTTAAAGCCCTCGCAGTGGGCCGGTTTATTGGCGGCGGCTGCCTTTGGGCTTGGCGGCTATCTGACCTCTTATCCATTGTTACAGTTGGCCGTTCTGGAAACCATGACCTGGCTGCCTCTTGTGCTATTGCTGCTGCGCCTGGGAGTTTATGCAGATATAGACAACCCGGGTAGGCGATCCTGGCAAATTCCAATCCTTCTTGGCGCAGGGGTCGTATTAGGTGTCAGCGCGCTGGCTGGACATCCGCAATCTTTTTTGCACGTTGCATCATTATCCGCCATCTATTTTCTCTTTTTGACCTGGCAGGCTCAGTGGCGGCCGCTTTGGATATTCGGTCTAGGCATTCTCATTTTCATCGTTGCGGTTGGTACGGCACTGCCTTCATTCTTGCCTGCATTTCAGTTTTTACCTTACACGGTTCGTGATTCGATCAGCTACGAATCTTTGGCCGAAGGGTTTTCCCTTATCGACTATGTACAGACCGTTATTCCGGGACATTTTTCTTTATGGCTGTCGCAATATACGGGATTAGCATCCTTGTTCTTAGCCATCCTTGCGGCCATTGGGCGCCGGGATTGGCCGGAAAAAAGGCAGGAGCGCGAAACGGTCTTTTGGCTTCTACTTGCCGTCTTTGCGGCTTGGTTGTCATTGGGGGATAAAGGCATTTTATTTGAATTAACCTATCGCATAGCGCCGGGTTTTTCCTTGTTCAGGCAGCAAGAACGGTTGGTTAGTTTATTTAGCCTGGCTTTAGCCCTGCTTGGTGGGCAGGGATTGGTCTTATGGATGCGTGCTAAAACCGATACGCGACGGCAATGGGTCGGCCGCAGCGGGGCTATAGTTGTGGGATTGTTACTTGTAGCCGGCCTTATTTTTCTCATGTCACGGACGGTCCTAGGCAAAAATGATTGGATCGCCCTGTGGCTCAGACAATGGCTTATCTTGGCTGGCGCTATGCTGATCATGTGGCCTTTTTCAAAAAACTGGAAAGAGATTGGACTCAATTGGCGCAGCCTGGCGTTGATCCTGCTGCTTTATTTAGACCTGTTTTTTCCCATAAGGGGGGCAATGGATTTACAATCAGAATCGCCAACTGTTTTTTGGCCGAAGCCGGATTGGTTAGATCCGCTGCTGCAAGACCGGGACGGTCGTCTTGACAGTCAGGGTTATTTTCTTGTCAATTTGGGCGAATTATATGGACTGGAAGATATTCGCGGCATCAGCCCGCTTAAACCCCGCTTTCTGGCCGAGTTTGAGAAACTGGACCGGCCTCGTCGCTGGCAGTTGCTCAATGTGCAATATGTGCTGGCGCCTGAGCAAATTGAGGAGGGATTGACCAAAATTGCGCCGCTTGACACATCAATCATACCGGGTGAAACGGTCGGAGGATTTCTCTATCGCTTTGAGGAGGCGCTCCCCAGAGCCTGGATGGTTTATAATGTCAGCACGCAACTAACCGCCGAAGAATCATTGGCCGCACTTAATAGCCCCGAATTTGATCCGGAGACGCAAGTCATTTTGACCGATCCTGATCCGGCCACGGTTCAATCGGTTTCTGATCCTTCAGACGCTCCTCATGTCGATGTCCGGCATCTTCCCGGATCAGAGTTGTCGATGACCGTACAGACGGATTCGCCGGGATTCCTGGTGGTCAGCGAATGGGCATTTCCCGGTTGGCAGGCGACGATCGATGGACAGCCGGCCGATTTGCAGACGGTCAATTACGCGCTGCTGGGATTATTTATTCCGCAAGGCAGCCATATAATCAATCTGTCGTACAGCCCACGAAATGTTTATGCAGGCTTATTTTTTGCGCTGGGTACCCTTTTGCTGGCTGTTGTGATCGGCCGGCGTTGGCGATCTCAAATTCCCACCCGCGTAGTTTGTAGTAACCGCTTCAGCGGTTTCACGGCTAAAGCCGTTACTACCAACCCACCCAACCCTTCAAAATTACTTTGTTGGACCAGGACACATTGGTTAATGGTTGGAATTGTTCTCCTGGGATTTTGTTTGAGAATGTTCCTGTTGAGCAATCAAGAGCTGCGGGGGGACGAAGCATTCACCTTCCTATTTGCCCAACTTCCAATTGCAAAGGTTGTGCCGGAACTGATCGATCAAGGCGATCCTCATTCTCCCCTTCATTATTTGCTGCTAAACGGTTGGGTGGGGCTTGTGGGAGAAAGCGAGATGGCCATGCGCTTTCTCTCCTTAATTCCTGGCGTATTATTATTGCCCTTACTTTTCCAACTTGGCAAAGAGATGTTAGGAAGAAAACTGGGCATTCTGGCTTCATTTTTGGCCGCGGTTTCGCCTACGTTGATCTGGTTGTCACAAGATGTGCGCAACCAATATATGCTGGCTCTCCTATTCACTTCAGCGGCAACCTGGCTCCTGGTAAAAGTAGCCAACCCAAAGTCTCATTTTTCCCGGGAGAAGAAGCTGCTATTTTGGGCTATGTATATCCTGGTGGGTGTGCTTTCCATCTATAGCCACTATTACGGTCTATTCGCCCTTGTAGCCCATGGCTTATACTTGTGGTTTGCTCCCAATAGACGGCGTTTCGTATTCGCCTGGGTTTCCTCAGGAGCGATCATTTTCCTGTTGTTTTTACCCTGGTTGTTCGTTGTCTGGACGGGATTGCTACAAGCTGGCCAGCTCAGCGATCCCGGCAGTCCCGAGTTAACTGCCTACCTGGTTAATATAGGCCGAGAATTAACCAGTGGATCAACGCTGCGCGGTCCCTGGACCCGCTGGCTGTTTTTAGGAGCATTTTTATTGGTGCTGTATGGCTATTATAAATTAAGGGTAAATAAGCCGGGTTGGGCGGCGATGTTGGTTGGATGGCTAGGCAGCGCGGCTTTGCTTATTTTCCTGGTCCGGTTCAGCCGTAGTACCTTCAATGAATTTTATATCAGTGTTGCTGCACCGGCCTGGATATTGCTGCTGAGCGTGGGCATATCATCCTGGTGGTCTGGCCGTCGGTGGCAGCGAATTTTAGCGGCCGGCGTCTTGCTGGTTTTATTAATGGCGATGGCATTAAGTATTAGCAATCTATATTTTGATCCCAACTACAGCCGGACGCGTGGTTATCGTCAAATGGCAGAGATAGTGGGTCAGAATGCGCAGCCGGGCGATATTTTTATAGCCCATTTTCCGGACCCGGCGCTGGATTATTATCTGCGAGATGTTGCTGTACCTCGCCAGATGGTGCCCGCGGAAAACAATATGTCGGATGCTGATATAGAGCAGCAGTTGGCTCAACTCATAGAACAGTATGATCGCGCCTGGTTTGTTCCTTATAATCGTTCTGTCTGGGATGAGGAAAATGTTGTACCGCGTTGGTTGGATTATCACATGTTGCATGAGCAGGAGGCTGAGGCTGGCCGCTTATTCCTTCAGACCTTCAGGCCATCACGGACAGCGGCCGAAATTGTTCAACCAATCAACGCCGACATTGATAATGGAATCAATTTACAGAGTGCTTACTTAACCGTAAATGGCAGGCCGGTCAATTTAAGCGAGCAGCCATTAGCATTGGCCAGCGATTCATTGCTAAAAGTGTCTCTACTATGGTCAACCTCAAAAGAGATCGCTCAGAATTACACCATTTTCGTTCATTTACTGGATGAAAATGGCGCGCTGATAGCCCAGCATGACGGCATTCCCTTGTTTGGCACCCGGCCGACTGATACCTGGCTGCCGGGTGAACAGCTTCTAGACCGGCACGAAATAATGTTGCCGGAGAATTTGAATAGTAAAGGCCACCTGGTTGTTGGGCTTTACGATACGGACACCCAGGAACGCATGCAGTTTGCTCCTGGGCAAGATGCGCTTATTCTGGCCGAGGTTGTGATCCGGTGATGCCGATCCGGGGTTTGTTATGGTCTCGTTAAACGGCGGATCAACTCAGCTTGTTCGGGATACTCGGACATAAGCAGATCGGCCCTCCCACCGACATAATCCTCATCGGTATAACCTGGGGCCATGGTCGTGCCCAGCAAGGCAAATTCGCCACCTGGCAGCAAACGGGAACCCTGCCAAACATTCTGCGGCGCGACATGTTGAATTTTTTGGCCGCTTAGGATGTCCTGCCCCAAAATGACGCGCTTGCTGTGGCCGTCGGGATAAAGCTGTAACAGTTCTACCGCATCCCCCAGGTAAAAATGGTAGACTTCATCCGTCGGCAGTTTGTGCAAGGCGGAGAATGAGTCCTCATCGTCTATTAAAAGATATACAATGGCCGTACCGAAAGGTTTATGTTGGCCGTAGCGATTGGGTAAACAGTCCCTGTCTATCATCTCTTTTGATAGATAGGTTTGAAAAAAGAGACCCCCTTCAACCGGCAGCGGTTCAAGTCCAAAAAACTCAATGAGTTGTTCTGCTGTAATCATCTAAATTTCTCCTTCTGTTTAGAATAATGCGTTTTGCATTAGATTTGTCATTTTTTTTCTGTGGGATTTCCAGAGATACAAGAAAAAAAATGACAAATCTTTGAAATTTGACAACTTTTCACTTGATGTATGAGCGAGGACCATTTAATAAAAGTTGTCAAATTTATTGATCAATTATAATAAATTAAAAGCCGGATTTCTATGTGATACAATAGCATATGCTGAAAGAATCATCATTTGTTGGGAAAGTGCGGCCGATGAACATACAAACAACTGAAACAATCGAAATACAACAAAAACTACAACTCCTAAAAACCAAACTGGCCCTCCTGGAGGGTATCGCCAGGGCAATTGGTGAGAAATGGGAAATGCAGGTCATTTATGATTATGTTGGTGAACACCTCAGCCGGATTTTTGAGGCGCAAAGTGTAATCATCGCCGTCTATGACGAGAAGACGGGACTGGGCAGCTTTCCTTTCATCTTAGAAAATGGCCACCGCGTTTATCCTGATCCCCTGCCAATGAAAGACATTTCGGTGGGCCAAAAGCTGTTAAATGACCCGACACCCTTAAAAATCAATACGGCCGGGGAAATGAAAGAGTTAGGGTCCAATATTATCGCCGGAACTGAATCCACTCAATCAGGAATATTCGTTCCCCTATTGGCCGGCGACATCGTCTACGGAGGATTGAGTCTCCAGAGCTTAGAGCGCGAATACGCATTTTCCGATGCCGATCTCAAACTGCTTGTAACAATTGCCGGCAGCATCAGCCAGGCTTTGGAAAACGCCCGGCTCTATGAAGAAGCTCGCCAACGCAACGCGGAACTCGCATTGATCAACAGTGTTCAGCAAGGATTGGCTGCTGAACTGAATATGCAAGCAATTTACGACCTGGTTGGGGATAAGATCCGCCATATTTTTAATGCCCAGGTCGTATTGATCTCCGTTTACAATCTTGAAGAACAAACAACTACAACGCCTTACATGTATGAAAAAGGAGAAAGGTATTTCCTCCAAGAATCCGAATTGAGCAGCGGGCTGTGTCTTCACTTTCAGCAATCTCCCAAAACGTTGCTGATCAATGAAAATATTGATGAGGCGACTAAGAAATATAATTTTAAGGTACGTTTGGGTGAAAAGCCCAAATCGTTGGTTTTCGTGCCGCTCGTCGTTGGCCAGGAAGTGACAGGCCACATCAGCTTGCAAAATATTGATCGGGAAAACGCATTCAGTGATTCTGATGTACGGTTATTGGAAACCCTGGCGGCCGGAATGAGTGTTGCTTTACAAAACGCACAGCTTTTGGCTGAAACCCAACGGTTGCTAAAGGAAACACAGCAAAGAAATGCTGAACTGGCATTGATCAACAGTATCCAGCAAGGTCTTGTGGCCAAAATGGATATGAATTCTATTTATGAGTTGGTGGGCGATCAGATTCGTGACATTTTTGATGCCCAGGTTGTCACGATTAATCGCTATGATACTGAAGAACAAAGTAACTATTATTGTTATGCTTATGAGAAGGGACAGCGATTTGAGATTGATCCCCAACCCCTGACACCCATTTTGCAGAATTTCATTGAGAACGGCCGCCATTTGCTTCTTAATAAGCAAGCAGGACAAACCTTGGGCGCGGGCGGAGGTAAAGTAGTGGCTGGAGAAACGCCCCGATCATTTCTGGCTGTGCCCCTTTGGAGCGGTAAACAGGTAACGGGTTCAATAAGTTTGCAAAATGTAGATAGAGAGGACGCATTTGATGACGATCAAGTGCGCCTGTTAAGCACAGTCGCTGCCAGTACCAGCGTTGCTCTGGAAAATGCCCGGCTATTTGGCATGATTAAGCGGCGAGCGAAAGAAATGGCGGTTCTGGCAGAGGTCGGCCGTGATATATCGGCTACCTTAGATTTACAGACCCTGCTAGAGCGCATTGCTATCCATGCCCGCGATCTGCTCAATGTAAAAGATAGCGCGGTGTATTTACCTGATGAAACGGGTTCATTCATGACAGGCTATACTGCTCTCGGTCCCATTGCTGAACAGGTCAAAGCAAGTGTTGTTAAACCGGGTGAGGGTATTTTAGGTGAGATCTGGTTGATGAAGGAGCCTGAAATCATCAATGCGGCCCAAAACGACCCGCGGGCGGTCTTGATTGATGGGACTCAAAAGCAAGTAGATGAGAAGATGATGGTCACGCCATTGTTTTCCGGAGAGAAAGTGATCGGATTAATGGCAGTTTGGCGGATCGGTGGAAATAATTTTAAGGAAACCGAATTGGAATTTTTTGTTGGATTGTCACGCCAGGCAGCGATCGCTATTGAGAATGCACGGTTGTACAGTCAAGCGGAACGCGCCCGGGCTGCGGCCGAAGATGCCAATCGAACCAAGAGTGCTTTCCTGGCCAATGTTAGCCATGAACTGCGCACGCCGTTGACATCCATTTTAGGATTTGCCCACGTCCTGCAAAACCGCCTGGAGCAACATGTAGCGCCTGTTGTGCCGTCAGATGATCAAGAGGCAAAGCAAGCCTTAAACCAGATTGATAACAGCTTGGCTATTATCCTTTCCGAAGGGCAGCGCCTGACAACATTGATCAATAATGTGCTCGACCTGGAGAAAATAGAAGCAGGTGAAATGGATTGGCAGATGGAAACTGTAAATCTGGTGGAAATCATGGAGCAGGGGATTGACGCTACTTCGTCCCTGATTGAACAGCGCGGACTGAAATTGGAACGGGATATCGTCGATAAAATTCCCCTGGTACAAGGAGACCATGATAAGCTTGTACAGGTGATCGTCAATTTGCTTTCAAATGCAGCCAAGTTCACCGATGAAGGCAGCATTACCTGTCGAATTCAATGTTGGGAGTGGGCTGTCATCGTTAGTATCCAGGATACAGGTGCAGGAATCCCAGCGGAGGAATTGGATAATGTATTTGAAAAATTTAGCCAGGTGGGCGATACATTGACCGGGAAACCAAGAGGTACCGGTTTGGGGCTTTCAATCAGTAAAGAAATTGTTGAGCGTCATGGAGGGCGAATTTGGGCAGAAAGCAAGTGCCGAGAGGGCAGCACGTTCTCCTTTATCTTGCCTGCAGACAAACACGCCTCGCCAGGCAGCATAACTAATGCAACTCTGGATGCGCTCTTGGTCCAGTTGAAATAGTAATTTGCCGGTTGAAATTAGTACACTGTAACTAAAAACATTTGTACAGAAATTTGACAACTTTTCACTTGAATATTGGCGAAAACCATTGAAAAAAGTCGTCAAATTTTAGATAATACAATATTTAGGAATCTATGTCCAAGAGTATATTGATTGTTGATGATGAAGCGCATATTCGCCTCCTGCTGGAAATGTTGTTAGAAGATTTTGAAGAGGATGGGGTGGAAATATTGCTGGCTGCTGACGGCGAGGAAGGCTTGAACATGGTTCATGAAAGCCATCCCAACCTGGTTTTCCTGGATGTCATGTTACCCAAAATCAGCGGCTTTGAAGTTTGCCGGACAATAAAAAAAGAATGGGGAATGGAAGACGTGACAGTTGTTCTGCTGACGGCCAAAGGACAAAGAGAGGATCTTGTTTATGGTCAAGAGGTTGGCGCTGATCGTTATGTGACGAAACCTTTTAACCCGGACGAGCTTCTAAATTTAGTTAAAGACGTATTACATATTTAATCATTTATGGCCAATCTGACCTTAAGACGCCTGCTGCGTAAGGGTAAGCCACAATTTTCTGTGATCGAGGAAGTTGCCCTGGCACTTTCACCCCATCTATCAATCTTCGATGAGGGGGGTGATTTACTATTTGGCAAACATGGTAAACAAGGTCATTCTATCCAGACCGGCATTGTTATAGATGAACGTTTGTTTGGGTTTGTATGTGGACCGGAAGTGGAGAGCAGGGCGCTTGCGAAATTATTGGGACAATTGATAGAAACAGAGGGGGAGAAGCGAGAGCTTACACATGAGGTGCTCAACAATTACCGCGAATTAAATTTACTTTATGATCTTTCAGAACGGTTAATTGCTGCACCTGAACCCCCGTCTATCGCCAATATGGCGCTTAGAGAAGCCGGCCGTTTGATGAATGTCACCGCCGGTTGGGTCCTGATGCAGGAAGATGGCCATCAAATTTTTCCCATCGCCAGGCGAGGAAAAATTCTCCCTTTTCGACAATCATTCAACTTTGCTGATGATTTTGATTTGGTAGGGTCCGTGCTGGCGAGTGGTGAGGCCGAAATCCGAAATGATGTGCCTTTTCATACGCTATTTGATGTCGATGAGTCAATTAAAGGGGATTTGATATGTGCTCCTTTGAAAACAGAACAGCGTATCTTAGGCGTTATCCTGGTTGTGGGAGAAGCTCCCTATCACTTTGAGGCGCATCATTTAAAGTTAATTAATACGGTGGCTTTACAAGTTGGACCGGCATTGGAGATCGCACGTTTATACCAGGTTGCTGTTGAAAAAGGGCGTATGGAGCAGGAGTTGCGCCAGGCTTATGAGGTTCAAGCCAACCTTATTCCTCACCAAAAACCGGAAGTTGAAGGTTGGGAGTTTGCCGGACGGTGGCAGCCTGCGCTTGAGTTATCAGGCGATTATTATGATTTTATCCCTTTAAACAGTGGAAAATGGGGATTGGTCGTTGGGGATGTGGCCGATAAAGGCATGCCCTCGTCCTTATTT
Organism: Anaerolineae bacterium; assembly: GCA_028277515.1. The sequence goes on along the minus strand of JANQGC010000219.1, from coordinate 69,452 downwards.
ATGGTTTATACGCGCTCGGCCGTGCGTTCCTCAGTCGCCCAAATCGACTCGCCCGTGGCGGCGATTCATCAGGCCAATAATTTAGTGGCGCAAGAATCACACAATGGGCTTTTTGTTACTTTAATTTATGGTTATCTAGAGCCGGAAAGCGGCCGATTAACCTATGTCAACGCCGGTCATAATCCAGGCTATCTCTTTCAATGCAACGGTGACAGTTTGCAGGAACTGAAAAACACAGGAATACCCCTGGGTATACAATCTGGTTTTGCATTCCGCGGAGATGAGATATTTATCCATCCTGGCGATTATTTGATCTTCTATACCGACGGCGTGACCGAGGCCATCAACGAACGTTATGAGGAGTTTGGCTCTGAGCGATTGCAGCGCGTCATCAAGCGACATCTGGGTAAAAGTGCGGAAGAAATGGCTGCGGGCGTGCAGGCTGCGGTGCTTGAATTCACGGGTGATCGGCCGTTGTATGATGATTTAACCATCCTGGTTGTCAAGAGGGATAACTGAGCCAAGATAAAAAAAGACCAGGTTCAAAAACCTGGTCTCCTTTCATTATCTTTTAAGCGCGTTCAACTATCTTACTCAAGAATATCTACCAATTCAACATCAAAAATGAGTGTTGCCCCAGGAGGAATAAGACCTGAGCCGGCATCACCATAGCCGAGTTCGGCGGGGATGACTAGCTGGCGCTTGCCGCCAACCTGCATCGTTGCCAGACCTTCATCCCATCCGGCAATGACACTGCCGGTTCCCAAGGGGAATGTGAAAGGTTGTCCCCGGTCGAGGGAGCTATCAAACTTCGTGCCGTCTTCCAGCCAACCCGTATAATGAACAACAACGGTTTGCCCTTCTTCTGGGGTCGCCCCGTCACCTTCTTCAATGTCGTAGTACATCAATCCACTGTCAGTTTCTGTGTAATCGTCGGGATCAACCTCAGTCATGCGCACCGGTTCATTGACTTCGACCAATTCAATCTCCATGATCAATGTAGAGCCGGGTGGGATGTCGCCGCCCCCTTGCTCACCTAATCCCAATTCAGGTGGAACGATAAGCAGCCGTTTACCGCCAACTTTCATTGTACGAACCCCTTCATCCCAACCAGGAAAAACGGTATCCACGGAGCCTACGGTGAAGGGAATAGGTCCTCTGTCTTCAGAAGAAACAACAAAACGGTTGCCGTCTTCTTCTTGGACCCAAATAGCGTATTCTGTTGAAACGGTGCCTCCTTCTTCAGGTGTCGCACCGTCTCCTTCCGCAATGTCGTAAAATTGTAAACCACTATCGGTTGTTTCCAGATCGCTCTCTTCGACTGTTGTAGGTTCCGGCGGAGCCTCGACCGAAAGTAGTTCAACATCAATGATAACCTGCGCATTGGGTGGAATTGATCCGAAACCTTGTTCGCCAAATGCTAACTCAGGTGGCAGCACCATTTGCGCCTCTCCACCCTCTTTCATCAGGCCAACGCCTTCTTCCCAGCCGGGTAGAAGCTGGCCACGGCCATAAATAACGGTGATAGGTTCATCGGCCGTGTAAGTGTCACCAAAGAGCGTGCCATCGGCCAGAGTTCCCGAAAAATGCAAGGTCACCAAATCCCCGTCTTGCGGAGTTGCACCCTCACCCTCCACTTTTGATAAGAATTGCAATCCGCTGTCTGTCGTTACTGCGCCATCAAGCATAATCGGTTCTTCAGCGGGCTGAGGTTCCTCAACGGCCGGGGGAACTTGTCCGTCCTGTTCTACTGGTTGTGCAGGTTCCGCTGATTCTTGCTCTACCTCAGCTTCTTCTGGCTCAGCAACGGTGCCGGCCGGGGGCGTTGCTGGGCCACAAGCAACTGCAAGTACCAGAATCAGCACGGCTGCTATGAGCCAAATCAAATGTTTATTTTGCTGTTTCACAAATCACTCCTTCTTTCCGCAACAGCTCAGCGAGCAAATATCAGCCAGGCGTATATGGTTTCTTGAACAGGGCAATCAAAAATTGGGCTGAAAAGGAAACCTTCCGGATAAAATGCGGTCTGAACTATTACTCTCCTAAGAATTTAAAAACGAACCTAATAGTAACGCCAGCCGGCCAATTGAACCAGCAATAGAGACGCTTGTTTAGTATCCTATCACGCGGATCCGATTTTATTCTGTAGGATGGACAACCCTTGTTACCCGGAAAAGGGTAATTAATGCCATTTTGAGGGGGAATGGAGGGGGCTATAATTAGCCCATATGGCGAAACTGGACAATCAGGCAATGGGTCGGCTACTAGCCTTCGCCCTCCTCTTTCTTTTTTATGCCCTGGCATTAGGAACCACATTAACAAAAAGCCCCACGGTTGATGAGCCGATACATGTGCTGCGCGGGGTTGTTTTAGGGCAAACCGGCCAGTTACATTTGCAGTATGAACATGCTCCCTTAAGCCATCGTATTATTGGCCTCTTTCTGACCACGGAGGATGGTATTCCTGAAGTTCAAGGATTACCCTCATGGCCGACTTCAGAACGCACCCAAATCGCCAGGGAGTTGGTTTGGGGATCTGGCCTGGATGTAGAGAGGGTGTTCTTTTTAGGCCGGCTGCCACTGGTCTGGCTGGGGATGTTGCTTGGAGCGATGATTGGCAGTTGGGCCTTGTCCTGGCTTGGCCGGCGGGCAATGGTTGTGTCGCTAGTCTTGTTTTCCGTCTCACCCAATTTGCTCGCTTCCTCCGCCTTAGCGACAACTGACCTGGCAGCCACGGCTTTTTATTTCGGCACGGTTTATTGCTGGTGGCGGACCTTTAAATATGAGAGTAAGCGTTGGTTGTTGTTAACGGCCGTTTTATTGGGATTTGCCATGGCCACGAAATTAACGGCTTTATTACTCCTACCAGTCTTATTATTTCTCGCCTTGATTCATTGGCGAGAGAGACCGTGGGCTGAACTGCTGATCAAGTTTTTAGCTTTGCTGCCGGTCGCCTTGATCGCTTTCTGGCTCATCTACGGTTTTGAACTTGCCAGATTAGAGGAATTTCTCATCCCACTCCCTGCGGCCAGTTATGCCCGCAGTTGGCTTAATGTGCTCAATCATGTGCAATCAGGACACGCTGCATTTTTCCTGGGGGAACTATCAATGGAGGGGTGGTGGCTTTATTTTCCGGTCACTTTCCTGTTGAAGACGCCTGTTGTCACGCTGTCCTTATTGATTGTTGGGAGTTGGATCATCATCCGAGATCGTGACTATTGGCAGACAGGTGTATTTCTTCTAGCCCCCGCCCTGGCGATCATTATTCCAGCGATGGTCAGCCGCTTAAATATCGGCTACCGTCATATTTTGCCTGCATCTCCTTTTATAATGGTTGCGGCCGGAGCGGCCGTCCTGTTTTTTCAGCGTAACCGGTTAACGAAAGCCTTGCTCATATTGGGGTTGTCCTGGATTCTCCTTAGCGGGATTTACCAATATCCGGATTACCTGGCCTATTTTAATGAGATTGCCGGCGGCACGGATCAAGGCTTTCGCTATTTAGGGGATTCAAATCTCGATTGGGGACAGGATCTGCGTTCGCTGGCTGAACAGATGAAGGAATCTGACCAAACCTGGCGAATATCTTATGCTGGCGTCGGCGAGCCTGCTTATTATGATATTTCCCAGGATCAGCTTTTAGAAGCAGGGTGGAAGACATCCTTTTCGCCAGCCAATCCGCAGCCAGGAATGTATGCGCTGAGTGTTAATCATATGCAGGGATTGTTGGCGGATCGCGATCTATTGGACTGGTTTCGCCGCCAGGAACCGGATGGAAGTGTGGGGGGGTCGATTTTACTTTTCCAGGTTGAGGAACAACTTCCAGGGAGTTGGATGGGGCAATGCCTGGACCCTGTTCCATTGCTAACCACGGAAGAGGCAGAGCAGTTAGTTGGCCACCGTGATTTACGCCATCTTTATTTCGATTGCCGGCAAAGCCTGGTTTTACCTGGTGATGGCGCTCGCCCAGGTTGGCTCATAATGCCGCAGGGAGAAAACTGGTGGTTTCAAGAAGCATTGACACCTGAGGCTGGCTCTAAACTAACGCTTGTATACCGGCACAATCCATCGGAGTATGGACCTTCGTATGATATATATTACTGGTCCGGGGGGCTGGAGGGGGATTTATTGGCGAATGCGCGCAATCAGGCTGAAACTGTTGATGGGAAATCTGTAAAGCTGCCGCTGCCGGCCAATGACGCGCTTTCCTTGTACTCTTACCAAAGTGAAAATTGGATCAGCGAATGGTCGGTCAATAAACAGGCAGACCAGCCTCTATCTATACAAGCTCATCTTTATGTTGATGGGCAAGCCTTGCCCATCGTGGGTGATTCGCTTGGTTTCAGCAGCGACCAGTGGCGAGCAGGCGACCGGCTGCTGCAACGTTTTGATTTTCCCAGGCAAGATAATCCGCTCTATTTAGAGACCGGGGTTTATAATTTCCAAACGGTAGAAATGTTGGGGGATGCTCTCCGTTTACCGGCCGAGTAGACTTCAGGTTGGCGTCGTATTACGGTCTTTTTAGCAGCCTGATGCCCTTTTCTGTGGCTACAATCGCCTCGTTGGCCAGGTCAAAGAAAAAACCGTGCTCAACGATGCCCGGCTGGTTGATGATAATCATGCCTAACCCTCGCGGATCAACAATTTCGGGGAACGTGCAATCGAGGATGATATTGCCTTCATCTGTAATGAAAATCTCGCCGTTCATTTTACGAATCGCAGTTTTACTTCCCAAACCGTGCAGGAAATCTTCAACCGGCCGTTGGGCAAAAGGGATGACTTCAACCGGCAGGGGGGAACGTGAGCCTAAACGTTGGACCAACTTGCGCTGGTCGCTGATGACGATCATTCTTTTGGAGGCAAAAGCAATGATTTTCTCACGCAGCAAAGAGCCACCCAAACCTTTGATCAAATCAAGGTTGGGATCGATTTCGTCCGCCCCATCAATGGTGATATCTATTGCCGGTTGCTCTTGCAATGTGGCCTGGGGGATTTGCAGCGTTCGGGCCAGTTGAGCTGATTTTTTGGAGGTAGAAAGGGCGGTAATATCTCGTAGTCGGCCGTCGCGCAGCCGGTCCCCTAATTCCTGAATCATAAACGTGGCGGTGCTGCCTGAACCCAGTCCGACGACCATGCCGGATTGTATTTCGTTCACAGCAGCAACGGCCGCCTGCTTCTTCAATTCGTTAATGTCTTGGCTCATGGGGATTCTTATATTGATTGGCGGTCGCAGTCTGGTTTTCAATGAGACTGCGACCATTATTTTCGTTCAAAATGCAGCGAATATTTTATATCAAGGCACGAATACTTTCCGCGGCATCCTCTCCTAGAGAGAAATGAATGACGCGTCGATTTTCATCTCGCAGAGCAGCGCCGTCGCCAAGAACTTGCGCGGTTTTTAAGACGCCGAATGTCATGCCGGATTCGTCTTGTCCTGCCTGGTCAGGAATGGGTACGTCTTCGGGCATATCGGCCGTGAATTGGACAAAGAGACCATTTCCACCATCCCCCTTGTGTAATTGTCCTGTTGAGTGCAAGAATCGAGGTCCGTAACCTGTTGTCACTGCTAAACCTGTTTCATCCCGCAATTGATGGCGCAAATCCTCAAGGGCGGCGTCATTCTCTTTTGTGGGTTGGATATAAGCTTGCAAGGCGATGTAATCACCCGGCCTGGCCTGCTCGATAAACTCCCTCAAATTGGCCTTGGTCGCTTCATGCCTGTCACCTTCAGGTAAGCTTCCGCTTTCCTGGTAAGCAGCGATCATTTGCCTGGCCTGGACTTTGGCCGATTCGACGTTGGGTTGGTTAAATGGGTTGATACTGAGGCGCTGCCCGGCAACGGCTGTAGCCATTTCCCAGATGAAAAAATGCGCGCCGAGATCGTATATGTCCTGGAGAGAGAGCTGAACCACACTATGTCTGGCATCGCGCAATGCTTGAACCTGCTTGTCATATGTAGCATCTCCATCTAGCCGCAGATAAACAAAAACCCGATCCGCACCGTAACTGTCTGGCGAACCCACTTCTTCACCTACAATAGGCAGGATACCTTTCCCTTCCTTGCCCGTGCTTTCAGCGATAAGCTGTTCTACCCAATCACCAAAGCTGGATAATGGCGGGGAACTGATCAAGGTCATTTTATCCTTTCCGGCCAAAGCCATTTCGCCAAGTATGACGCCGAGGTGCAGGGAAATATTATTTTCTATATCTGAACAATCAGCTCCGCCAGCATTGCAGGCCGCAATGCGCGCCCTATCTAAGATCATGGGAAGGTCAATTCCTAATAAGGCGGCAGAAACCAGGCCAAAGTAGGAAAGGGCAGAATATCGCCCACCGATGTTGGAGTCATTTAAGAACGTGTGGCGGAAGTTATATTTTTGGGCGATTCCGTCTAGTTTACTGTCTGCATCAGTAATGGCGACAAAGTGCCCGCCCGCCTGGTCCTGACCTAATTCCTCTGAGGCGCGATTGTAAAAATATTTGAAAAAGGAAAGCGTTTCGGCCGTGCCCCCGGATTTTGTCGCGACGATAAACAACGTTTTGTCCCAATCTGTTTGGCGATCTACAGCCAAAACCGCTCCGGGGTCCGTACTGTCCAAGACACTTAATTGGAGATGGCCGTTTCTCGTTCCAAACGTTTCACTGAAAACCTCCGGAGCCAGGCTGGAACCCCCCATGCCAAGTAAAACGACCTGGGTATAGCCATCATTCTGAACACCGGAGACAAATTGATTTAATTCAGGGAGGCTGTTTTGCATGGTTTCAGCGATGGTCAGCCATCCCAGCCGATTGCTAATTTCTTCCGGATCCGGCTTCCAAACGGTGTGATCGATGGCCCAAATGCGCTTAATCACTTCCTGGAGCATCGCTTCTTCCAGGGCAGCATTGATTGTGTTTTGAAAATCGCCTAAATCAGTATCTATGGCCATCTTTTTGGCCAGCATCTTGCGGCGTTTGGCGCTGATGCTTTCCATGAGCGAATCAAAGGCATTGGCGAAGGAGGCGACGCCATCTACTTGTAATTTCGCTGTGATCGCGTCCAGGTCCACGCCCTCGGCGGGCAGGATTTCAAGCTGGCGTCGCGCTTCATCGACATCAACAGTGAGTGTCATTTCAACTGTACCATGATCCATAAACTCGTTTAAGGTACTGGTTGGTATCGTATTTACCGTATCTGGTCCGATCAATTCATCTACATATAGGACATCCGAATATTCCGGGTTTTTTGTACTGGTGCTGGCCCAGAGAAGGCGCTGCGGCCGTGCTCCTTTCTCAGTTAGGCTTTCCCATTCCGGACCGCTGAATAAGTCATCGTAAAGCGTGTAGGCGATCTTCGCGTTGGCAATGGCGATTTTACCTTGCAGTTCTTTGTTACCTATCGCTTGCAAAGCTTTATCGACCAGGCCATCAACACGGCTGACAAAAAAGGAGGCGACCGAGGCGACCCGGCTGAGGTCACCGCCGTTGGCTTGTAAATCTTTTAAGCCTTCAATATAAGCCAGAGCAACGTTTTCATAATTGTCATTAGAAAAGAGAAGGGTGACATTGATGTTGATCCCATCACCGATCAATGTCCGGATCGCCGGCAGACCTTCCTCGGTGGCCGGAACCTTGATCATCACATTTGAACGGCCGAGCGTGGAGAATAGACGCCGCGCCTCAGAAATGGTTCCTTCCGTGTCGTGGGCTAAATTAGGATTGACTTCGAGACTGACATAGCCATCTAAGCCATTGGTCTCTTCATAAACAGGGTATAGCAAATCGGCCGTATTGGCGATGTCTTCTATCGCTAAAGCCTCAAAGATTTCCTGGGCATTTTTGCCTTCTTCCACCAGTTCTGCAAAGCTATCATCATAATCATCACTGTGGGCAATGGCTTTTTCAAAAATGGAGGGATTAGAGGTGACGCCGACAACGCCTTGATCGATCAAATTTTGCAAGCCGCCATCCACAATCAGTCCGCGGCGGATATTATCGTACCAAACGGATTGCCCTAATTCGTTTAACTCATGTAATTTGCTCATTTTAGGTTCTCCTGAGAGTTACTACAGTTCATAAACAAGGTGCTATTAGAAAGACGAATTATCAATTAGCTCCCTTACTTCTATACTCAAACTATAACTATTATTGCCAATGACCCAACATTCGTTTCTCAATTGAATTTTAAATTTAATCAACAAAAAAGCTGACAAAAAGATGAATAGAGGAGTTTCAATTGGGCACCTCGGTCATCTGCCACGCCCTTAATAATTCGGCAACGCTCCAGGCCTGGGCGATACAGCCTCTTGGTCTATAAGGGAGGTCGCCATCGAATATTTCGCTGATGCTGCCGATCCCATGATCTGCCAAATGATGAATGAGTGGGTTGAGATAGGATCGCGCCTGGCGGAAATCTTTATAAACGCGCAAATGGGCTGTCACAAATGGCCCGATAAGCCATGCCCAGGCTGTCCCCTGATGGTACGCACCGTCGCGTTTGACCTGGTCACCTCCATAGTGGCCAATATAATCTTTATCCTGGGGTGATAAGGTTCGCAATCCATGGGGGGTTAGTAAAAGTCTCCCACAGACATCGATGATAGATTTCTGCTGCGATTCATTCAATGGGCTGTGGGACAACGACACGGCAAATAATTGATTGGGGCGCAGGCTGAGATCATCCTCTCCAATTGGGGTGTCCAGCACATCATAACAAAAACCCATTTCCTGATTCCAATAGCGTTGAAACCCATTTTTGACCGCAGCAGCTAATGTGGCATAGGGTCTTGAATCTTGATCGATGGCCTCCGCAAAATCGGACATGATCCGCAGTGCGTTGTACCAGAGGGCATTAATTTCCACCGGTTTGCCAATCCGTGGCGTGACAACCCAATTGTCGGCCTTGGCATCCATCCAGGTTAATTGGATGCCTTGTTGGCCGGCGTAAATCAAACTATCCTCGTCATCCATGTGAATATCGTAACGTGTGCCTTTCTTATGCCAGGAGATAATATCTTTTAACACCGGGAAAATTTCCATCAAGAAAGCATCATCTCCGGTAGCGACGTAGTAATGGCGAATGGCTTCAAAGTACCAGAGCGTGGCATCAACGGTGTTATATTCCGGTTCTTCGCCTTCGTCCGGAAAACGATTGGGCAGCATCCCTTGATCGACATATTGAGAAAAAGTGCGCAGGATATTGGCGGCTACATGGGGACGGCCGGTGGCCAGGGTCAATCCAGGTAGGGCGATCATCGTGTCTCGACCCCAATCGCTAAACCAGTGATAGCCGGCGATAATTGATCGGCCGTCCCGGTTTTCTTCTGTCGGCCGATCGACGATAAATTGATCGGCAGCTAGAAGAAGGTGACTCAGCGCCGGCGAATAAGGAACAGGATAAATGGAGCGTGCTTTTTCAAGTAATTTTGTCTCATGGGTCTTTTGTTCATCATAAGCGGTATCCCCATCCAGGGATACATTTTCATCCGTGCCGGCAACCACCACCATAGATTGGCCAGGTTCCAGAACAGCCCTGAATTTTGCGGCATAGATATGATCTTCTTCTACATCATTTTGGCCGCGATATTCTTCTTGATCGAGTAAAAATCCCTCATACCAATCAAACTGTGGGGATATTTCTGCGCGATCGCTGAAAAGATAGAAGGGGACAGCATCATCAAAAATGCGCAGGCGCAATCCTCGTTCTATCGGCACAATTTCCGGCTGCCAATCGTTGATGATCGTTGTATCGTGGTAATCTCGATAGTCTATAAAGGCTCTAGCCTGCAGCAGCATGGGTCCTGTGGCACGGACGAGATGATATTGGATATAAGTTGTGTTGGCTCTCTGCTGCATCCAAATTTTTTTTTCTAGCAATGCATTGCCAAAACCGAAGGTCCAAATGGGTGTTGTTCCTTCCAGGTGAAAACGGTTGAGATTATGATAACCATCAGGCTCGACCAGGCTTTCACCATTGCTCCATTTATTGACGAATAATGGGTAGTAATGACCACTTTCGGCGTTGATGCCATCATACTCCACTGTTTCGTCTAATTTGGCTAAGAGCAGGGTTCGGCCGAGAGGTGGGCGAAGGGCTGCCATAAGCAAACCGTGATAGCGGCGAGTCAACATATTGGCCACTGTCCCGGAAGCATAGCCACCAATGCCATTGGTCACAAGCCATTCTCGTTTCTGGGCAATGGCTAAATCACTGCAAACTTCACGCCCGAAATCCAAGGTTATCAAAGTTTTCTCCTTCCGAAAGCTACTACGTCGAAGACGACGTCCAATGAGTAAAGAAACCCTAAATTGTCATCCCGAGGGGACCGAGGGATCTGTTTCTCAACCTTCATAAAGATTTTTCGCTCCGCTCAAAATGACATAAGTAGAGTGTTGTTTCTGAGTAAGATGGTTATCCTTGTAAAGTTTAATGCTGTAGACGAGAACCATTATGGCTAAAACAAAGCACTCTGCCAAGTTGTCCAGCACATCTTATGGGGTAACATTTAGGTTGATTGATGTTACAAGGTTATATGATGCAAGAAAATGAGAAAAACATTGAAATTATCATTGAGCGTTTGCGCCAGACATATCCCGATGCCCATTGTGAATTGATCTATGAAACGCCGATCCAATTACTGGTGGCCACTATCTTATCTGCCCAATGCACAGATGTGCGTGTGAACATGGTAACTCCATCCTTATTTAAGATGTACCCGACGGTGGAAGATTTTGCCGCCGCCGACCGGTCCGAATTAGAGGAAGCGATTCGCTCCACGGGATTTTTCCGACAAAAAGCGAAATATATTCAGGAATCAAGCCGTACAATCATCCATCAGTTCGGTGGTGAAGTGCCGGATAACATGGATAGCCTTTTGCAACTCAATGGCGTTGCCCGAAAAACAGCCAATGTCGTGTTGGGGGAGGTATACGGCATTGCCGAGGGTATTACGGTCGATACGCATGTCAAACGAATCGCTAAACGGTTAGGGCTTACAAGGGCCGCTGATCCGGTTAAAGTTGAGCACGATCTGATACAGCTTGTGCCCCAGGAAAGCTGGATCGAGATTTCACACTTATTGATTTTTCACGGCCGGAATATTTGTTTTGCGCGTAATCCGGTCTGTTCCCAATGCCCCTTAAACGATATTTGCCCTTCGGCCGAGGAATTTACCGGTTAAAGTGTGATGACCTGGTCAGGCATGTTCCCAGCCAGAGCAGCATACAAATCGGGGAAGCAACCAACCTGCACACCTTCCACCGTATCAACAGTCCTGATTTCACCCGGTTCCTTTCGGCCTGTCCCATCAGGGGTGCACCAGCGTGGCTCACCTTCGGCCAGGTTGCGCTCTAAGGCGCACATATCACACATCATGAGCAGCATGCCTTTTTCTTTGGCAATCTTGGCCAATCTCTCTCCTAGTGGATCGCCTTTCCGGAGCGCAAAATTATTGTCATCAAAGAAAAACATCCCGACGACTTCAACCACATGGGTGCCCGCTTCCAATTGGGGCAGAATCATTTTCCCAAGTTTGTAACTCGCAGCGCGTGGATGGGCGAAAACATATGCAACTTTCATAGAATTTCCTTTTTTAGTTTGAAATTAAAGGGTTGTTTTTTGGGGATTGCTACACGGCGGTTTATTGGTCGCAACGGTGCTCTGTCAATCCTATGGCAATGATAGGAGACTTTTACGCCACAAACAAATCTTCTGGTTTTTTCATCACCATTTACCTGGTCATAAGGTTTGGTCCATTAAAACTTTGCTGATTGTTTATGATTGTATTTGTGAACTAGCTCAGCAGCCAACATGGTCGCTTATTTGTCTCTACGATTTCTTTTTGGGAGGTTGCTCTATTAGTCCAAAAAGGAAGAATTGTTATTCGTGATGTAAATAAATGGCATGATGAGATTGTTGCGCTCTCAGGTGTTCGAGCCATTGGGCCGACAGCTAAAGAAATGACTGATTCGGTTCAATTGCCAAACCATCACGGTGACCTATTTGACCGCTTGCTCATCGCGCAAGCGATTGGCAATAGCTTAACTCTCGTTTCGCGTGATCAGGCTTTTCATGAGTACCCTGTACCACTTTTTTTGTTGTAACCATAACGTTTTTCTCAATTTCCGGGACTGGTCACCTATCGGTAAGTTTCTTGTAAAACAATTTGCCGAAATTGTTCATCTGCACAAATTAGGCAATTTGTGCTACGTGCCTCAAAATTCCATCCACAGTGATCCGGCCGATAGACTTATCGTTGCCTGTGCGCTTGCTGAAAGTTTCCGATTGGTAACGGCCGATCGTAATCAACGCGCCACTAATGTTGTTCAAACGATTTGGAAATCACAGCTTTTGTCTTGAGCTTTTAATGGCCGGCGCTCGTTTCCGGTCCAAAAGGAGCCGCCCAAGCGGGAGATTTATGAACATGGACGACCTGCCAGCCGCTTTCCCCTTTGACCAGCACGCGACTTTCATTATGTGTGCGGTGGGTTAGCGTGCCATCTCCACTTTCGCTGGTAAGCATAAAGGTATAGCTGACCACGGCCGTATCGCCGTACAATTGCAGCCGCGGCTCCAGCAGATCGTAGCGAAAATCTCCGCTTCCAGACCAGGCATGGTCGATCATAAAGAAGTGAAAATCAAGCCCATCCTGGCGGTGGGGCGTGACAAACCATTCATAGAGGGATAAATCTGGGCTGGTGGTCACTTTGTAGGTTTCGACATCCTGAGTGAAGATGCTATTTAAATGCCTGTCCAAAAACTGCCAGATTTCTTTTTCAATTTTTTCAGTCATAATTCCTAAAAAAGACACCAACTTTTCAGAAAGTTGGTGTCTACTATCAACTCTGGTCTAAATATTGCAATGCCTTTTGTACGCGTTCATTAATATCTTCCGTATCTCTGGGGATGTGCTGTAGGGCGGATTGAGCCTCAACAATGCTGAAACCAAGGCCGGTCAGGATATCAATAACATCAGCATCCACATCACTGACCAGGGGAACAGAGGTGGAAACTAAGGTGAAGTCCAATTTGTCGCGTAGTTGGAACATGATACGCTCGGCCGTTTTCTTACCGATGCCAGGTACTCTTTGCAAAACGGCCGTGTCTTCCCGCACAATCGCACTTTTCAAAAGCTCGGGGCTTAATGTACCCAATATGGCCAGGGCTACCTTGGGACCGACGCCGTTCACACCCAATAAGATTTCAAATAACTGCAAATCTTCTTCTGAGTTAAATCCATAAAGGGCTAATTCCGTTTCACGGACGATCAGATGGGTATGTAAGGTGATGACACGGCCGGTTCCGCCAACATTTTCCAGCACATTTCGTGGCGTCAGGACTCGGATACCAACGCCGCCGACATTGATGACAAGACCAATTTCTTCAATGCGCGAAATGGTTCCTTGAATGGAGGCAATCATGATAGCCGGCGTTTAAATGTCGGTTAAAGAGGCAAACCGTTGGTATTCGTAATGGGTAATAGCCACCGCCAATCCGTCCGCGGCGTCATCAGGGCGAGGGGTCTCCTCTAAATCTAGCAGATTGCGGACCATGAGCTGTACCTGCGCTTTGTTGGCGTTTCCATAGCCGGTCACGGTGTCTTTTATCTTGGGAGGAGAATATTCACCAACCGGGATGTTGGCATTGGCCAGAGCTAATAAAAGAACGCCTCGCGCCTGGCCGACGCTGATCGCCGTCGTTATATTGCGGCCGAAAAACAGTTCCTCAATCCCAGCGCCATCTGGCTGATAAGTGTCGATGAGTTCATTTATTTCTGCAAAGATCATTTGCAAGCGGATTGATGTGTCCTCATTGGCAGGCGTTCTGATCACGCCGTAGGTCACGGCCGATAATTGGCCGTCAAGGGCTTCGATGATGCCATATCCGGTGCTGGCTGTACCCGGATCCAATCCTAAAACGACCATTAATTTTATGCCGTTTCCATGGCTGCGATTGCTTCATCCGTTACGTCAAGCGTGGAATAAACATTCTGTACATCATCCAGATCTTCGATTTTCTCGATGAAGTTCATGACCTGCAAAGCTTCGTTTTCGGACAGTTCTAATGGATTGTTGGGATCATAAATGAGATTGGCTTCATCCATGATAATACCTTCTTCTTCAAGGGCTAATTGCACCGCCTGGAAATTATCTATATCGACAAATATTTCCGTTACTTCCCCGAACTGAATGTCTTCAGCACCGGCATCAGCGGCGATTAAGAACAGTTCGTCCTCATCAACTTCTTCCGTGATCCCGATATAACCTTTGCGGGTGAACTGCCAGGCCACCGCTCCGGCTTCGGCCATATTGCCCCCATTTTTGCTAACAGTATGACGCAGCTCGGCAATGGCCCGGTTGCGGTTATCGGTGACTGTTTCTACCAGTAAACCAACACCATGCGGGGCATAAGCTTCATACAGAATCTCTGTTAATTCACCACCTTCTAATTCGCCTGTTCCGCGTTTAATAGCCTTTTCAATATTATCTTTTGGCATATTAGCCGCTTTGGCCTTGGATACAATCAGCCGTAAGGCGTTGTTGGTTTCGGAATCACCACCCCCTTGCCGGGCAGCAATCGTTATTTCCTTGGCAATGCGGGTGAAAAGCTTGCCACGTTTGGCATCGGCGGCCGCTTTTTTATGCTTTATGGTTGACCATTTGGAATGACCGGACATTTTTCTTTCTCCACGGTTCAGATTTTTATTTGTGACCTTGAATTATAGCACAATAAAAAGGATCATGTTTTACTGTTAGATAGAATCCCAGCCTGACCTGGAAACATAACGGGCATGAGATGCGGAGCATATTTTTGCGCCATATCGCTGCTGATAACATTATTTTTACATATCTCTGCGTACAAGTGGGCACTGGGCCGCCATTGGCGCGCCTGGGTTTCCGGATCGAGGCTGATTAAACCGAAACGCTGTGCCCAGCCGCGATCCCATTCAAAGTTGTCTGTTAGACTCCAATGATAATAGCCCATCACCGGATAGCAGAAGCTAATGGCGTGCCAGATTTGTCGCAAATGGTCAAGAATGAAGGCTGGGCGAAGTTTATCTTCTTTGTCCGGTAGCCCATTTTCTGTGATATAGATGGGTTTGTTATAGGATAATGCTGCCTTAATGGATTGATAAAGGCCATAAGGATATACTTCACCATAATTGCCATCACTGACGACGGCATCCTCATCCCAATTATTTTCAAAAAAGCCGTGTCTTGGTGGGAACTTAACTTTATACCGTGTGTAATAATTGATGCCCACGAAATCAAAACTGCCGGCAAGGTGTCGCATACGGCCGCGACCATAAGGCCAACGGATTTTTCCATCAACCATAGATTGCATCCAGGACCGGTTGAAGAAATAATCGGCTCGATCGGCTAACCAGTTATCCAAAAAGTTGCCGTTCGTTATTCCCTCAAATACCGGCATGCTCTTGGCGACGCCCACTTCTGCCTGGGGGTATTTATCTTTAATGGTGTGATAGGCGGCTGCATGGCAGCGCAGCATCTGGCGGACAGCTTCAAAACCACCCAATAGCCCGTGCCGGCTTGGACTGGGGAAGGCGCGACCCATATAGCGCATATAAAAATAGATTAGCGGTTCATTGATGGTGATCCATTTGCTTACGAGATCACCCAAGCTGTCGATCACACGGGAGGTGTATCGTTGGAAATACTCTATGACGATATCAGAGTTAAAATCACCTTTTTCGACCAGCCACATAGGATTACTGAAATGGTGCAGCGTCACCATGGGATCGATGTCGCGATCGATCATCGCTTGCAAAATTTGCCGGTATCGGTCCAGGGCGTCTCTATCGAAAACACTTGGCTCAGGTTCTATTCGGCTCCATTCTAAGGACATGCGGTGGGCATTATTACCCATTTCCGCGGCCTGGTCGAGATCAGCCTCGGCATTTTCCCACCAGTTACAGGCCGGACCCGATTTGTGGTTATTTAAGATGCGGTCTGGCTCCTGTTCCCAGGCCCACCAATCGCTACCAATGTTATTACCTTCAACCTGGTGAGATGATGTCGCTGTACCCCATAAAAAATCAGGGGGGAAAGTCATTGTCCCTTTAGCCAAATGGATAATGCTCCTAATCAATTTGCTAATTTCGAGATCGTAAAAAATTTAAGTAGCGGGGTAGGATTTGCGTATATGCCCAATACCAGAACGGTCGTACTACATAATCCCAGGCCCCAATATGCCAAACAACCTGACCTTGAAATCCATCTTTAAATCGCCAAACTCCCCAGAGGGGATCGCTCTCCACAAATTCATTGGGAGCACCCCAGAAATCATACGTTGTGCAACTTTGGTTTTTTGCCCAGCGAATAGCTTCCCATTGTAACAGATAGTTTGGCATTCGTTTGCGTTCCCGGTTAGTGGATGCCCCATACATGTAGATAGCACGATCGGCCTCGCGAATGACAATTAACGCGGCAAGGGGCTGCTCTTCATATTCGGCAATCAGGGGCAAGGCCATCCCCGCCTGATAAAAAGCATTCCAGGCATCAAGATAATATTCAATTGGCCGGATGGTAAACTGATCGCGCTGTGCGGTCTCCTGGTACATAGAGGCAAACAAAGGAAAATCATCAGCAGTGCCTTTTCTAACCGTCACCCCTTTGCGACCGGCCAGGCGAATATTATAACGTGTTTTTGATTTCATTCCGGCCAGCAGTTCATCTTCGGGCAAGGTCAGATCAAGCTCCACTGTATTGCGGAATTGAATTTGCTCAGTTGAAAAGCGCCATCCCCGCTGCTCTAATTCTTGCACGAACTGCGCGCCGGTTTCTGACTGTCTTCCTTTTTCGGATCCCCAATAGCGTGCAATTTCCGGATCTATTTTGATGAAAATGGCTTTTTTCTTCCTGGCCAATGCTTCCAATTGACCTAGAAATAAATGGTTCAATCCTTGCTGCTCCTTTTTTATCAAGGGTCCTTTAGGAGCGTATAAAATCGTTTGAGATAAATTGGGAATCTGACGTTCCAGCACCTGGGCGGCGGCGATCAAATCCTGTGATTCGTTGGGATCGTAAAAGGAAAAACGTTCGGCCGACCAACCCCACCTGGATTTGAATTCACCCCAAACCCAGCTTTGCAGGGCATGTGAGGCGCCTAGTTCCTGAAGTATACGCTGCCAGGCAGTGTCGGATTGCTCCAATTGATAGGGTGTGCTTTGAATTTTGGGCATGATGATTTAGCCAGGAGCTTACTTACCGGCTTCGCCGCCATTTATACAAACGGTAAAAAGTTTGATTATAAACACGGTCAACAGCACCAACGGTCCGTCGAACGCGGCCACCATAGCCACGTTTGGCGCGATAGACAGGCCACAAACTATCTTTGCGTTCGGTGAAATGCGCTTCAAGTGTTTCCACCGACTCATCGGGGATTCCCCAGAGGTCGTATTGAATGCAGCCTTTGCTTCTGGCCCATTGAATAGCTGCCCATTGAACAGCGTAAGCGGGCATACGGTTGCGTTCAACATTGCTGGAGGCCCCATAAAGATAGTTTGCTGTTTTGCCCAAGGCGGTGATAAATGCGGCAGCCAGCGGTTGTTCTTCATATTCGGCGATGAGTAAGACTGCATGGTCGGGGACGAATAGTTGGAAGGCGTCACGATAATAACGGGGGTCGTGAACACCGAAACCGTCTCTCTGGCTGGTCGCCTGAATCAATTTAATAAATGTGGGCAGATCATCGGCCGTTCCCTGGCGAACAGTCACTCCCTTCCTGGCAGAGAGGCGAATGTTATACCGGGTTTTTGATTTCATCGCCCCTAAAATTTCATCTTCGCTTTGACTGATGTCGACCATAATCGTTCGCGGTGGTTGAATGGTATCTGTTGGGCTGATCAAATCACCCCGTTCGCAGATATTAGCCCATTTATCAATTCCAAATTCATCTTCCCACAATAAAGGTTCGATCTTCAAGATGCCGGCCCGGTTTTGGTAGACAGATTGATCGATCTGGTTAAATAAAACCTGCACCTGTTCATCGTCTGACCAATCCAGTAGCGGTCCGTGGGGAATATAGGCCATCTTGAACATACCCAACAAAGCGGACCGGAAAAGTACCTGGGCACCGGCGACAAATTGGTCATTTTTTTTTAACCAAACCCGGTGTGAGATCCAGCCAAAGCGATTTTTCAATCTTGCCCAGTTTGTTGTCTGTAGAATACTACCTTGTGGGTGGTCGGCGACGAACGCATCCCAGGCGGCATCTTCGGCCGAATATGCCTTTTCATCTAATTGTAACCATCTTTCAAACATCTCGGTCGATTATACCTCGAAGTTCACTCTGTGTTACAATCCGGCAGCAACAATTACGCAAATCAACCACTTATTCGCCCATATGGATATCCAGGTTTAAGGAATCATTATGAGTCAAGTTCGCCAGCTTTATCGTCTCCAACAAATTGATAGTGAGATAAATGCCAAGAAGCTTCGTCTTGCTGAGGTCGTACAATTACAACGAGAGACGCAGGAGCTACGAACCGCCAGGGCGAGAGAGAAACATGCGGCCGGTGAACTACAAAAATGGCAAACCCGGTTGAACGGCCTAAATTTGGAACAAGGTAGTGTCAGCAATGAGGCCAAGCGGACTGAAAATCGGCTTTACTCAGGAAAAGTGACCAATCCCAAAGAATTAGCTGATTTGCAGCAAAAGATCGAGGCGTTGGGAAGACGCCATGCCACGTTAGACGATGAAATTTTGGAAGCGATGATCATGGTCGAAGATGTGGAGACAGAGAAAGTTGCGGCCGATCAGCAGTTGGCTCAGATACTTTCAGGCTGGGAAAAAGACCAGGAAAAATTAAAAGCAGAGCAGAATGAATTAGCCTTAAGCCTGCATACCTTGATTCAAAATCGGGAAAAGCAAGCAGCACAAATCGAGCAAAAAACCCTTACTGAATACGATCGTTTGAGGAATCGTAAAGGAGGTGTTGCTGTGGCTGCTTTGCAGGGTGATAGTTGCGGCAGGTGTCATCTAACCGTGTCCGCAACGAAGATCAAACGTGTGGAAACAGGGGAGATGGTTACCTGCGGTGGCTGTGGCCGAATTCTAAGTCCGGTTTAAATGAAGAGATTCTATTAACAGTTAGCGGTCCGTCTGCTGATTATGTTAGCAGGTAACAATCAGTTGAATGACTAAGTCCTCTCTGGAGGATAATAATAAGTGGCTGTCACTTACTGTTACCTTTTTCTACGCTTACTCCCACCCCGATAACTGGGAACCTCCAAATTAAAAAATGTACAGCGGCTGACATCGAGCATTCGTGAAGCCAGCCTGGGGTCTAAATCGTCAATATAGGTGGCGGTGGTAATGACCGTTGGCAAGCGTGCGTTATAGCGATGGTTAATCAACTGATACAGCTTTTCTCTGGCCCAGGGTGTGGCACTTTCCGTACCCAGGTCGTCCAAGACAAGTAAAGATGCCGTTTTAACTTCATTAAAGCGTTTATCTAACCGCATGTTGGCCGCGGGATTAAAGGTTGCCCGCAAATGATCCAGTAAATCGGGAACAACAACAAACAGAACCGGTTCTCCGGAATTGACAACCTTGTTGGCAATCGCCGCGGCAAGATGGGTTTTACCATTACCATAAGCCACTCCATAAAGGACCAACCAATCAGTTGGAGATTTGGCATATTCGAGCGCCGTGTCATAGGCTCGTTGAATATTTTCGGCTTGATGGCGAGTAAGTTCCCTTTGCCGTAAATCGAAACTCTCAAACGTCTTATCCAGGTGCAAATTTAAGGTTGATAGATCAGATTGGCCTTGATCGACACCGGCAAGCCTGAAATCCGGGGCGGCAATATGCACAATTTGGGTCAGGCTGGGATCGACCATCCGTGAGCGGACACGAATGTCAATCGCCTCCAATTCTTCGTTCGTGGTGATGATCGTTGGCAGGCGAGCGTTGTAACGATAATTGAAGATCTGATAAAGTTTTTCTTGCGCCCAGGGCGTGTTGCTTTGTGTTCCAAGATCATCAAGAATTAACAACGGCGCATTTCTCACCTGGTCGAACCGGGTATCATACCCGGTTTCAGCATTGGGACTAAAAGCGGAGCGTAGATGGTCGAGTAAATCGGGCGTATTGATAAACAAGACCGGATGACCCAAATCAATACGATAATTAGCGATGGCCGCTGCTAAATGTGTTTTTCCACACCCATACCCGCCCTTAAAAATTAGCCAACCTGAGGGATTTTTAGCGTAGCTAAGGGCGCATTCGTAAGCGATACGTAGATTGCGCTGCTTGGCTTCGGTTAGGCCGTGTCCATCGGGCAGGAAGGATTTAAAGGTGTGTGATTTTAGAGCGCCAAGCTGGCTCAATTTTTGTAATTTCTCCAGGCGCTCTATTTCTCTTTCTTGAGCGCGACATTCACATGGCTGCGCGCGGCCGAACGCCGGATGGGTAGGGGGAACATCGGGAACAAAGTATCCCAATCCACTACAAACTGGGCAATCCGGTTTGCCTGATCCCGGATTATCTTCCGGCGGCTCAGCTCTGGATGATGTCTTTGAGGTCATCGGGGATTGGTTTGCGCTTTTTTTGAGAAGATCGGCGATTGATTCCATCTTGGTCTTGTCTGCCTTCCATGCGCCATCTTTCCAGGATGGCGACGACATAGCGCCAGCGGCGCACATTATTTTCAACAGCTTGTTTTATGGCTTCTTCGATCCAATCACGCGGATAGCTCTGTTCTGCATCGCGCAGCTCATCGGCAATAATTGGGGTGAGAACGCCAATGTTTTGTTCGTATAGAATGAAGATATTGGGTCGTTCCATCAATAAGGATACAGGCTCGTATTCATCGTCCCAGGGCCGCCACTGGCCACTGGTGATGCCCTCTATCGCGGAGCGGCCTTTTTCTGTGTTTAAAAAATAAAGATCTGTGTGACCATCATCACTGTCAATTTTGATATGAAGAAATGTCCCTCTGGCGACTGCTCGTTCGATGCCATCAAGTAATGTTTGTGTGGCTACATTGGTCGTCTGGCCTAAACCCTTGATAAAAAGAGCGTCGTTTAAAAAATCAGTCAAGCGCAAATAACGAACTGGTCCATCTTGCTGATTCAAGGCCCAGAAGGCATAAAGTGTGACTTTCATCTCGGCCAGGTTGTCAATACTCGGTAGGAGTTCGCTGAAAAATAAATTTGGAACGGGTGTCAGTCGTTGTTTCCCTTCCGGGAAACCGGAAAATCCTTCCATGATCATCAAACCTTTTGGAAATCAGACACCCTCTTCAATTGAAGAGCTCTAATTTCGCTGCTAAAGCGTGACTTCTCTCCGTTGTAAATTTTTGAAAGTGGCCAGTTTGCCATGCCAGAACAGGTCAACAGAACCGGTGGGTCCATTACGATGTTTGGCAACGGACAACTCGGCGATGTTCGGCCGTTCCGTATCTTCATTATAGTATTCGTCACGGTAAATGAAAATGACGACGTCAGCGTCTTGTTCAATCGAGCCACTGTCTCTTAAATCAGAAAGCTGGGGATGTTTATCCTGGCGCTGTTCAACAGCCCGGCTTAATTGAGCGGCAGCGACGACCGGAACATCCAGCTCTCTGGCCAGCGTCTTTAAACCGCGAGATATATCGCTGATTTCCTGAACGCGATTATTAATGCGATATTCGGCATTCATTAACTGCAGATAGTCGATCATAATTAAATCAATGCCATGCTCGGCGTAGAGCCGGCGACATTTTGTACGTAGCTGCATGGGTGATATTGACGGTGTGTCATCAATAAAAATTTTTGTTTCTGATAAACGGCCGATAGCCTGCATGAAAATAGGCCATTCATGTTCGGCCAACTTCCCACGGCGTAGACGTTGGGAATCAATGCGAGTTTCAGCAGAAACCATGCGTTGAACCAGCTGTTCGGCCGACATTTCCAGGTTAAACATAGCGATTCGTTTGTTATGCCGGCGAGCAGCGGTGAGGGCAATCGCATTTTGAAGACTAGTTTTACCCATGCCGGGTCGGGCGGCAATGATGATCAAATCGGAACGGTTCAGACCGCCCAGTAGATGATCCAAATCTTTGAATCCGGTTGGAACGCCAATGACGTCATCGCCACGATTGTGTAATTCTTGAACACGCTCCAAATAGGTTCCGGCAATTTGCTTAACTGGAACCAGGTCGCGCGTTGTCCGTTCTTCGCTGACGCCAAACAACGTCTGTTCAGAACGGTCGATGACGATATTAATATCTTCTGCTTCATTATAAGCAAGGTTGGCGATCGAACCGGCGGCGCTGATTAATTTTCTGCGGGTTGAGGCGGCTTCAACGACGTGGGCGTAGGAGACAGCATTCACGGCGGTTGGAACAGCGTTTAACAAACCAACGACATACGCTTCTCCCCCGGCTTCTTCTAACTGCTCACGGCGGCGCAGTTCTTCAGTTAGCGTGATGAAATCGATAGGTTCTCGTTTCTCACTCAAGGAGAGGATAGCGTCATATATCCAGCGATTGCGCACACGATAAAATGCTTCCGGCTTCAAAAAGCTGGCCACATCAAAAATCGCATCAGGATCGATGAGAATTGAACCTATAACCGCCTCTTCAGCTTCAATGCTGTGCGGGGGTAATCTTTCAACTTCGCTCATAATTTTAGTACAATATAAAACGTGAAACGTAAGTGCTCACACTCACATTTCACGTTGCTGCTGGGGTAACGGTGGCGTTGGTTGGCTAAATACCAAAAGGGGTTTAGCTTTCTCCTTCAAAATCGTCGAAATCGAGCGTGTCTAAGAAATCGGTGAAGGCATCAAGATTTCCAACATCCCCTTCACCTTCCTCAGCTTCTGATTCCTGGATCAGGTCTGGTTCCGGTTGGACGCCTGCCTCATCTAACACGGCTTCGTTAACCAAAATGGGGACTTTAGCGCGCACGGCCAGGGCGATGGCGTCGGATGGGCGACAATCAATTTCCTTAACACCATCTTCCAGGTCAATAAATAGACTGGCATGAAATACTTGCTCCGTGAGTTCCCTGATGAGAACATGGGAGATGGTACCGCCCATTTCTTTTGTCACCAGGTTTACCAAATCGGCCGTTAATGGACGAGCAACCTTCACATCTTGTAATTCAATCGTAATGGCATCTGCTTCACATGGGCCAATCCAGATCGGCAATTGGCGATCGCTATCAATTTCCTTGAGCAGTACGATACGATGTTGGGAGACAAGGCTGACGCGAATGCTATCTATTACAACTTCGATCATGTATTTCCCTCTGCATTTTCGAGCTTGACTTCTTTAAGATATATAAAAACAAGTTACATGCTGCCGTGTGCGTTCACAACCGCTAATTGAGCCATTGTAGCATAAAATTGCCCTAGATTCACCAACATACCACAGTTTTTTCAGCAGTCAGTAAATTCTCCTGATGTAACCGAGAAATCCTTTTCTCGTTCATAGTGTACAAGTAAGCCCGATTTGAAGAGAGGGCTGATTAATTAGAGGACATGACCCAATCACCCCTTCTTCGCTCCATATTTAATTGGGACAGGTGAAAGCCACTGGCGGTCGTCGCAAGAACTTCAGCTTCATCCCCATTTAGGAAAATGTTTTGTACCTCGTAACCAAAATTAGTTGCTGTGTCCACGATATCCCGATAATTGGCGGAAATGGGATCGGCAAATGCGCCATTTTCATCAAGAATGCGATCGATACTGTCCAGAATAACATTTGCCCGGTTATAGTCAGCGGAAAACATGGCCTCCTCAGCCGATTGGAACATCACTTCTAAGGTGATATTGATTGCCGATTGCGGATGCCTTCTTAAGTCAGCCACATTTCCATCCTCCAACACATCTTCAGGGTGGGGCAGCCATGCAGTTAAAAAATACGCCGACGGATCATATAGATTTTGGTAGCGACGCATTGTGTCATAATAACGAATGGTCGTTTCCAAATCAGCCGCCTGCTGCGGATCGACTGGCAGGGCTTTAAGTGATTGCAGCCATTCCGCTTCAATTTGAGTCAATGTTTTGCCATATATTTTCCGCAAATTTATATCCATTACTTCATAAAGGGTGGGGGCGTCACCGGCTGATGTAGCTGAGTAGAATTCACGAAAACGATCGTAACCATAGGCATCAATGAGATAAGAGACAAATCCTCCTGCCTCCAAATAGCCGATTTCATGCTGGACCAAATAAAAATCATCCATCATTTCGGCCAGTGGGATATAAAGGTTAAGATCGACCAGGGCAGCCATCCTTTCATTTAAATTTTCTGATTTGTAGTGGCCACCACTGGCCCAAACGGCCAAACCCTCCGCTAAAAATTTTAATCGCTGGGGTGCGAACTGCCGATCGAGAACATGAACGGTTTCGTGGACAAGTAGTTCATGTAAATTGCCTCCAGCATAGGCTCTATCGACATAGGTAGCAACGACGTCACGGCCGGCGTACCCTCCCTGGCCAATGGTGCGGTCGATAAAATAGAAGTTTAATTGCCGATCAGGCTCTTCGCGTAGTCGTATAGCTGCCTGGGAGACGGCCGATTCCACGTCATCAAGAAGGCGGGGCAGATCACGGTAAGCGGCCGTATTGGTCAGGACATGTACCCGGCAGCAATCTGTTTCGGCTGTGACCCAGGTGACATCTCTTTCCGCTAGCGGCCGCTCACCCGCTCTACGAACATCGACAGGGAAAATAATTTCATTGTTATCGGAATTCTCATCCCCTTCCTGAATTCTATCTTCACCATCCAGGACGATACGCACAACATGCGTTCCCGGTTGCCCTGTTGTATCCCAGCGCCATTCATAAATTCCTTCAGCCCTTCCTGTCCAATTTCGAGTCTCTAATGTCTCTGATGCTATCGGCTGATCATCAATAAAAATATCAACGCTTACATTCTGAACGGCAATGCCTTCGGGTACATGAGGTAAAATTTGAAAGGTGACCCGGTCTCCGGAAAAAATATAAGGAACAGGGAAAAGCTGTACATCCTCTAAGGAGATAGATAGATCGGATGGAAGGGGTAGTGGCTGGTCGGAAGAAGGGGCTGCCGTTGGGGATGTGGGAATACTGGTGACAATTTCCGGCGTGACCGGAATTTTGTTTGGCATTTCAGCGGCCGATTCGATACTAGATTCGGGTTTTGTTGTCGGAGAATCTTGGGAAGCGGGCGCGATATTACAGGCTGCTAATATTAAAATTAGGCCAATAAATTGGATTTTGGAAAAAAACTTAAGAGACATCTCTTATTATTGAGAATTAACGCTCAACTGAAAACTCCTCAAACCATGCCTAAGAATAAACACCTCCTATTTCAAGGGCAATAAAGACCCTGAATTTCTGTGTCTACGCTCATACTCCAGGATAAGATCAAAAAACCCTGCGGTTGTTTCCAGCGCAGGGTTTAAAGATTTATTTTCGCAAAATAGGCGTTTAACTGCTGGAGAAACTCAATGTCCCTCCATCGGCGGGTAGATCAATTAACAGCATGTCATTTTCCGTGAAATAGATTGCTGCTTCATTCAAGCTGCGGAAGAATAAATCGCTGTGAGAACCTTCCTCACATAATGCCAGGGTAGTGGATGTGATGTTTATGGATATTGAACTTCCATCAATTTCATATTCTCCTGCACCAGTATTACAATCGGAAACAACATTGATTTGCTGCCCGTCTGGCTGGAGTTCAAAGGTGTATTTATCCGGTTCATCAATAATAATCTCTTCGACTGGGGTCACCATCCTCTGCCATTTCCAGATGATTTCTGTGATTTGAGGCAGCTCCTCAGATTGTGGTTCCACTGTTCCTACTACCACACTGGCGACCTGGACGAGTTCATCTTCTTGCAGTTCATAGGTTTGGATAACTTGTTGGGTGGGACAGCAAAATGGATCATCTTGGCCCTGGATGACCATATCCAGGACGATTTGTCCATCTTGAATGGCGATGTCATTTATGATTATGCGGTCACCGAGGTAGGTAACGGCGGCCGGTGCTAACTGCCCATTTTCATCGCTGAGAACAGCCAGGTCATAAAAGGTCCCTGTACCACCCGTTTGAGAAATGAGAATGACAGCCAGCCCCTGCCGGCCGTTGCTCAATTCATCCATAGCCATTTGGTCGCTGAGCTGGACAACCACTTCGGAAGCAGAATCGTCGTCGGCCGCCTCACGAAACTCCCCACCGGTTAATTGGGCGATTCCCGTGCTCGAATACTCAAGCGGGTAGCTGGCATTGGCTGCTGCGGCCAATGAATCTTCAGGGATGGCTTCACTTGATGGCGTTTCGGCTGCCTCAGTGTTGCTTTCAACGGATTTGTCTCCGCTAGATTCCGTCGTTGATGTTTCCATATCTTCAACTTCCATTGCCATGTAGGATGCAACCCCCGAGCCATCGGCATCGCGGATATCCAATTGATCACCATCAATTTTAAAAGTTGCTGCATTCTGAAGGGCAGCGATGTACTGAGCTTCTTGTTCCATGATACCTTCAGGATCGGAACAAAGTTTGCGCGTTAAAGCCAAAGGGCCGATGGTGATCGCGTCATCTTCAGTTTCATAGCTGCCGGTGTAGTCATTGCAGCCGGAGGAACCGCTTATTTGCCCATCTTCGGAAAATAGAGCTGTAATTTCAGTACCGATAATTGTGGAAACCATGGCTTCCTGGCCATTATTGTGGAAAAGTAAGCGCCAGGCTGTGCCGGGAAGAGCGGTGGATTCGGCTGCCTGGTAACTGGCTTGCAAAGCGCCTTCCGCATCTCGCAGTTCAAGTCGGTCGCCATCTATGCGATAAGTCGCGGCATTTTGTATGGCAGCCAGATATAAGGTCTCTTGATCCATTAAACCTTCCGGTTCGGCGCAGAACATCTCTGTTGATGCGGCAGGGCCGATGACAATATTTTCACCCTCCACTTCAAACCCGGCACTGTAACTGTTGCAGCCTGCGTTCCCACTAAGGATGCCATCTTCACCAAAAACAGCAGTCATTCGTGTATCGCCAAGTATTGAGACTACCCCCTGGTTGCCATTGTTATAGGAAACGACCTCCCACATTGTTCCAATTAATGAAATTGGGTCTTCCTGATTGAAAATTAAGACCGTGTCCCCAGCTTCATTTTTCAAATGCAGTTGGCCATCAACAATCTCATAGCTGCTCGTTGTACCTAGGACGGCTAAATAAGCCGTTTCTTGCAGCATCAATTCTTCAGGAGCGCAGAACATCATTGTACTGCCTGTCGGACCAAAAGTAAGCGAGTTACCATCAAGTTCATAGGAGCCAAAATAATTGTTGCAACCGGCCGTTCCGGCAACCTGGCCCTCATTAAACTCGGCCGTGATGCGTGATTCTGGAAGAATTTCCTTTTCTTCCCCGTTAGGGGCGATATATGAGAAGAGCGACCAGGTGGTTCCTTCCAATGATGCTGTTGGTGGGGTTTGTTCCTCAGTTTCCACAGGAATTTTGTTTACTTCTTCGATTAAGGTGTATCGTAGATTGGACGCATCGGCCGGCGGATTTTCAACCGGTTCAACTAACACGGACAATTCATATTCAAACCCTGGTTCATGTTCAAAACCGTCAATCTGATCGTAAAATAAAGTGTATTCGGCATCTGGACTTAGCTTGACTTGCATGCAGGTTTGAGGGGCTGCGCCCACACAGTCCACAATTTCTGGTCCGACATACATGGTGATGATTTCACCTTCGGGTGGTAGGTCGGCGGGCAGTTCCGAATCCGTTTCCTCCACCGGCGCTTCCGCTGTCTCTGCAGGAACTTTGCTAACTTCATCAACAAGGATCCAGCGAATGGATGAACCGCCGGCCGGTGGATTCTCTACATTTTCCTGTCTGACCAGCAGCTCGTATTCAAAGCCCTCTTCAAAGTTAAATCCTTCTATTTGGTCATAGAAAAGCTGATACTCTTGTTCGGGGCTTTCCTTGACCAACATACATTTTTGTGGACCCTCCCCCTCGCAATCGACCAGTTCCGGACCAACGAATAAGGTCATTGCTTCATCTTGGACAGGCTCTTCCTCTACTTCGGGCTGAGCATTACAGGCAGTCAAGATTAGCCCGGCAACCAGCAGAAAAATGGCGGCGATTTTCAGTTTCTTGTTCATTTTCCTTTCCTCTCTAAATGTCGGCAAAATCATTGCGTATCAGGATTCTCGCCAACATGGACGAGATTGACCGTTTTTTGCCATATTAATATTATCTAATCGCGGACAACCGCAATTGTCATGTGAACTGACGCTCTATTACTCTTCCAGGTTCCTATTCTAATATTTCATTTACTTTCACGCTGCTTAATTTAGAATTTGTGTGGATTCCTTTTTATTTTCGGCCAAGAAGATGGCTCTATTAGCAGCTTGAATATAATCCAGCCGACTTTAAGCCTCTTTGAAAATTGCGTCAACTTGATAAAAAATTTTGAAAGGAGGACCAGCATAAAGACTGAAAAATCTGATAATCATTTTAAATTGTGGCAACGAAAAACCCTTTATTATTAATAAAAGTATCCACTTACGTTCCCAAGTATATACAAATAATAGAAAAAGGTTTATCATCGGTGCGCGACTGTTTTTTGCTTAAATCGGTCGTCATTTTATTTTGAGAAGAAAAGGTAAGAATATGAAAAATTTACACAACAAACTTGTTTTGTTAATGTCGGCCCTCGCCGGATTGATGCTGGTTGCTTGCGGCTTAACACCCGGTGAAGTACAGGAGGTCGCAGCTACCGTTGAAAATATGTCACCTTCTGAACTGACCAATTTGGCATCCACGGTTGAAGCGTTGCCTGAAGAGCAAGTTGCGGCGGTTGCCACATCAGCTGCGGCTGCAGGGTATGCAACCTTATCTCCTGAAAATGTGCAATCGGCACGGAGCACAATTCAAGCGGCGAGAGCGACAGCCACGGCCGTTGGCCAAGCCGCCAGTTCCGGTGAACGGGTGAATGCCACCCAGGCGCCGCAAGAAGCACCCGTTATCGTGTACTTTTTCGCCCAGGTACCTTCCGAATCCGGAATAGCAAATGGGGTGCGCTATTATTTAAACTGGACGACACAAAACGCCAATCGAGTCGAAATTTTTGGCAATGTGATGCAAAATCCCGAACAAGGCTCCTGGCCAATTTATAATGATTCCAATGATTGGACACTTTGGGCGGCCAACGATCAGGTTTGGGTGGAGCAATTTCTACAAGTGACGGCCGATGCTGATACCGGCGCCACGTTGCAAGATGTAACCGTGGATAGCAATAACATCACCCTGACCTTCCGCGATCCCCAGTTTGTCGATGGCGATATTATCAATGTTGATGTTAATGGCTCGCGGATTTTAGATCGTTACGTGACGGAAGGCCGCCATGTTAGTTTCCCCGTGAGTTTGCAGAGCGGAAACAATACTGTGGCTATAAACACCCAAAATGTAGGGGTCACCTCGCCCATGGTCGTTGAGGTTACTGTAAGTAATGTTAGCAGTGGCCCGGCCATCCAGTTAACCCGCGGAATGCAGAAGGGTGAAACACAAACATTTAACATCACAGCCCCCTAACATAAAAATTCTCTTCTGTTGTTTTCAATAGCCTGGTTTCAATTGTGGAACCGGGCTTTTTTGTTTTATATGTTTATGTGGTTTGGTATTAAAAGGATGATACAATCTTTTATGACTCGAAGCTTAGTCAGAAATTGAGATAATTGATACGATCTCATCTAAGTGAGTGTTGGAACAGTTTCGGAAATAAGAATGGTCAAATTGGGTGAAATAATGAAGAAGGTTTCCACATTAATAATCTTAATGCTTATTTTTATTTTATCGGCGTGTGGTGGGAATCAACCGGAACCAACGCCGACTCCTGAACCAACGGCGCTTCCTACATCAACGCCTTCTGAAGAAGCAGGCGAAACGGAGACCGATGAGATTTGGGCACGCATCCAGGACAATGGAGAGATTGTTGTGGGTCTCGCGGCTGATTACCCTCCATTTGAATATTATACGGAAGAGTTTCAATTGGATGGTTACGATGTGGCCTTGATTCGCGAAATCGGTACCCGTCTAGGTCTCAATGTACGCTTACAAGACCAGGTGTTTCCCGGTTTGACAGGTGCGATTCAATTGCAGCAAATCGATCTGGCCATCAGTGCATTATCCATTACTCCTGAGCGAGAGGCGGTTGTTGATTTCTCCAACGTTTACTATGTGGGTGAAGACGCCCTTCTTGGCCTGCCGGATGTCCAATATGACATCCAAAATCTGGAGGATCTGGCACAATATCGCATTGGCGTTCAGAGGGGATCGGTTTATGAAGATTGGCTGCGAGATGAACTTGTCCAGCCCGGATTACTACCCCAGGATCATTTATTTACCTATGTCGATATTAATGATTCACTGGCCGATCTTTCCCTCGACCGGATCGATCTCGTCGTGCTGGATCTCCTTCCCGCTGAAGTGGCTGTCGTTGCCGGGAATGTTGAAATTGTTGCCCAAGGTTTAAACAGCCAACGTTATGCCATCGCTATGCCTCAAGGGGCAGAACGGCTGAGAGCGGCCGTGAATGATACCTTGATCGATCTTCAGAATGAGGGGTTTTTGGCCGAGCTTGCTCAGAGATACTTAAATATTGATGCCGATCAAATCCTGCCAATCGATCCTGGTGAGCCGGTAGAACCGGGACCGGAGCCAACGGAATGTGTGGATGGAATGGCTTATGTTGCCGATCTGAATCTAAACGACAACAATATGAACAACCCTCCGCAAATGTTGCCCGGACAGGTCTTTCGCAAGGGTTGGCGACTGGAGAATATTGGAACCTGCACCTGGGACGGGAACTATTCCTTGACCTATGTCAATGGAAATTCTCAGTTGGCACGTATGGGTGGCGCACCCGTTTTTGTTGATGGCCAGGTTCAACCAGGGGAGATCTATGATTTTTGGGTCGATCTTGTGGCACCGGTGGTTCCGGGCACCTACCAGGGATTTTGGTCCATGCGTAGTGATGAGGGTCTGTTGTTCGGCCAACGCGTCTGGGTAGGGATAACCGTACCTGCCGCGGCAACACCGGCACCCACGCAGACACCGGCACCGCAAATTTCCTTCACTGCCAGCGCCACCAATATCGAACAAGGTGATTGTGTTACCTTCACGTGGCGTGTTGAAAATATTCAGGCGGTCTGGTTCTATCCTAATGGAGCTGATTACACAAAGTATCCTACAACAGGGTCGGGAAACAGCGTTGAATGTCCAACCCAGACGACGACCTATAATTTGAGGGTGGAAAAAACGGATGGAACCGTTGATACACGACAAATTACAATTTATGTTCAGCAACCGACAGATAAGCCAAGTGTTGACCGGTTTACGGTTACGCCGACGGCGATTACCGGGGGGCAATGTGTAGAGATCAAGTGGTCGGTCTCAGGTGATGTGACAAATGTCAGAATCGGCCGGAACGAGGCCACTTTATGTAATAATGCGCCGCTTTCAGGCCATACTTCCGATTGCCCACCTGTTGGCGTCGCGACATATTACCTGGAGGTGAGCGGTCCTGGTGGCAGCAACCGGGTTCAGCAAAATGTGAATGTGAGCAATGCTACTGCTGTGCCAACCAATGTTCCCACACCAACGGCAACGCCCCAATCGGGAACCGTTCCAAGAATCGAAATTTTTTCTGTGACTCCCCAACAGATTGGTCTCATGCAATGTGTGACCATGAACTGGTCAGTCACCGGTGACCCTGACCTGGTTCAGATTTGGCGCAACGACTTAATCATTTTAGGGCCTGCAACCAACAGTGGGTCAGGGCAGGATTGTTCGATTAACGAGCCGGGGAGCTATGTGTACCGGATCACAGCAGAGAATGAAGCAGGACAGGCGCCACCAAGAGAAGTCACAGTGGTCGCTGGCGGAGGGCAGCCCTATCCGGCGCCTTTGCCCGCAACCGGAGATGGCGGCGGATAATTCAATGTTGATTGAGAAACCCGATTTCTTCAGGACAATATATTGGCAACAGCAATCGGGTTTCTTTAATTTATCTGAGCGCCTCAGCGATTACAGAAACGGTTTTATCAAGGTGGCTCTGTCCATTAGGCAGGGTCGCTTTATAATCAAAGTAATCTCCTCGCCCGGTATGTTTCATCGGCCCCGGATCGATCACGGTAACCTTTCCTTCGGCACTGGCCTGATTCCAGGTTGAGTGTTTCATGAATGGCCATCTTCCCGGATAGAGGACCACTCCAATATTGGGAAACTTATCGGCTGATCCTTGAAGGTGGGTGAGGTGGTCCACAAATCCAACCCCAGGCTCGTCAGCGATCACGCCGCCAATGGAGAGCACATGGACAGGTGCGTCAAACGCTTTGGATAAATAAGGAACGACACCAGCTGCGATCTGCCCGCCACCGCTCCAACCCATGACAGCAATCGTTTTCCCACATCTGGGTGGATATCCATGCCTCAATAGGCTACGTACAATCTCGCGAGCGACGCCAACATTGTAGATGGGACCGTAACGAGAATCACCCGAAACACCGACCTGTAGAAGATTACGAACAAATATCAAACTCGCCAGCACACTGGCTCGACCCCCCATCCGACTATTATGTATTCGCTGCCACAACCAACTTAACTGCCTTTCTCCATTTAAGGGATTATTGGTTACAGAAAAGGGAAAAACATCATCCACAATGACCACATCACCCGGCAACGCCGCCTCAAGCCGGCTGAGAAACCGTCTCTCACGGTGCGATATATCCTCCGCGGAGATTCCGCCAATCGCGGTGAGGTAAACGAGATAGTAATCGGCGGCGGCTTCTTTATTCCTGTTGATTTCTTTTAAATCGGGTGGCTCCAAATTTTGCTTCGTCCAACCGGCCCACCAGCCAAGTGCCTCAAAAGGGGACAAAATAGCCATTATCAAGAGGAGTAGAATGGCTAATGTAATCAAACATGAAACCGGTTGTATGATCAATTCCATTGTCCATCACCAGTTGCTGAAGATTTTGCATCGTCAACAAAACGTTCAACCAATTCGGCGGTTTGTAGTTGATCCTGCTTGCCCGTCGTGAGCTGCCACAACCATTGGTCAAAGCGATCCAGATGTAAAATAGGCAATTGGGTCAATAATTCCAAAATACCCCAGCCAACTAAGCTCAGCAAAAGGCTCTGAAAAAATCCGATTTGATAGGCCACCTGCACGCCGACAATAACTGCCAGTAAAACCCAAATGCGCAATATATAAAAAATAATATTGCCCAGGTAGGGCAATAAAATTAAAAAACCAAATATGTAGGGAGCAAAACTGATAGATACTGCAGTCAGTACTACGGATGCTGGAAGTGAAGCATCAAAAAATATTTCGACCAGTGCCCAGATGGAGAAAGCCCAGGCGACAATACTGACAGCCAAGGCCAAGGCTGAGATAATAAGCGAAAAAAGGAATCGCTTGCGGCTGACTTTATTGGCAAATAGGACCACGCTTTGACCAATTTCATAAGATATGCCGGCGATTATTAATACAGCCAGCGCCAACTGCCAGCCGTCTGGGATCGAGAAAAGTCGCTCGTAGGCGACTGGGTTGAGGCGCAGCACCTGGCCAATAAGCTGCCAAACTGCTGAGAAGAAATCAGCAGTGGAATCAATCTGTTGTTGAGCCATTTGGTAATTATGCTGTGGAACGTTTGTTTAGACCAGGGTAGAGAATTACGGTTTAAAACAAGTCGTCATTGGCCTCTGCGGAACCATAATCATCTGCTAATGCTTTCAAGCTGTTTTTGGTTGAAGTGGGGGAACAGCCTTTCATATCTGAATAAAATTTATCGTCATAGCGGCGGGAACGGATGGGAATCGGCATTTTGACCCCCCATCCAAGTAGAAGCACTTCTTCCTTTTCTTGCAGCCGGGCCAGCATGCCCCTCAACTGCTCTCGACCAGCCAGCCCCGTTAACACGGCACGGATGTCATCCTCATCACCCAACCAACCGGTAATCCGTGTACCAAGCTGCGACATGACTTCGTCGTCGATACCTGACGGCCGTTGATCAACCACCAGCAAAGTCACAAAATATTTGCGAAGTTCGCGGGCGATAGTTCCGAAGGCGGTTTGCCCGGACATTTGCGGGTTGAGCAGTTTATGAGCTTCCTCAATAGCGATCAGCAGAGGTTTAGGGGCCGGAGACCCGCTCAAAGATTTATACTCCTCCGTTTTGGATACCCAATGCTCGCGGATACGCCGGGTCAAGATGTTTGAGACGATTAAATAATCAAGATCGCTTTCATATGCACCAAAGCTCAGGATGACATGACGGCCGTTTTCCAGCTTATCTACGATGGCGCCGACAGCGTCTGAATAAGGTTTCTCGACAATATAGGGTTTGTCGTATAGGCGCTTAAGTCTGCGATGCAACGCTTCCGCTGAGGACTCATGAATATTGTTTTCCCTGGACCAGGCCGCCACCGAATCAGGCGCCGGTTGTTTTTTGCCGTTTTCGTCGTACACAACGGCCCCTGGTTTTAATTTCATAAATTCCGAGAACCAGTTTTCTTCTTTGAAGGCATTGGCCAGGGCGTTTAGGGTCGTTGCTGCCGTATCGGTCAGGTTAAGGGCGACTGATAAGAGGGTGATATCGGCCGTGCTGAAATCACTGTACGCTAATTCTAAGGTAAAATCTGGTGTATGCGAGCCGACCGTTGCCCCTTTGCCCAGGGCGGCCACCTGTACGCGCTCGCCAAACATTGATTTCAAGCCGCGCACGCGAACCTGGCGATCACTGTCCGTGTCGTCAAAGGCATATTCATTGTGCATGTCGAATACAAGCGCAGAGGCCACGTTTTCACACATGAGGCCGGCCAACATCATGCGGGTTAGAAAACTTTTCCCCGTGCCGGTGGCGCCAAAAATGCCGCTGGACCGTTGAACAAATCGTTCCAGGTCCAGCCGAACTGCATATCCCTGCTCAATGGTATGTCCGATGACAAATTTATAGCGCCCTTCTTTGCCGAATATCTCGCTTACATCGGCTTCACTGGCCTGGCGCACCGGGGCATGGTGGGCCGGCACTGTCTTCACCGGTTTAGGCCCTGGGTTTTCCTGGCCTCGTTCAATGGCCGTCTCCCATCTGTCCCGTTCTTCTGTGCCGAACTCAGGACCTTTGTCCATGATGAGGGTGGGGTACATTTCCAGCGTCGTGTATAAAGTCCTGCCGAGAAGCGCCTCTTGAATGGCCGGCTGTAGCCGGTCACTTTTTTCATCAGCAAAACGGGGGTCGGTTGCACCGAGTGATAAATCGGTGACCAGACCGAAATACCGGTAACGGCCGCTATCACAAACAACAAAGCTGCCTTCCTGCACAGCGTCGGCCGCAACGGTCAGACGGATGAGAAATCCTTCTTTTAGCCCACCACCAATGATGGTGCCAATTGGTTGATTGCCATTGTTCATGCTGCAATCTCCAGGCCGGGAATGGCCACACTCAACGCTTCCAGGGTGGGAATTAATATTTCATAGCTGCCGCGCAGCAGTTCAATGAGTTCATGGATGGCCTCTAATGCCCAGGCAGCGTCTGCACCTCGAATTTGATAGACATTGCTGATGTGGGCGACCAATAATTGATCGACGGGTACGTTGCTGTTGGCGGCCCGTAAAATCAGCCGCAGGTAGCTTAAATTGCTGGTGAAATGGGTCACTTCGCTCGTATCCCGGCAAAGTGTGACCGGGTCCAAATTCAGAGGTGGGCGGGGAGGAAGTCCATAGGTTAGAATGCCTTGATGTTTAAAACCGATGGATAGGACGCTCATCTCAATAGGCAGCAGGCGGTTGCGCCGTTGATCTTCAATGACTTCCTGCCTGGGGTTTTCAACCATCACCAAACGGCGGATTAGCTGGTCGTCATCAATATTGATGTTGTATATCAGGCCAAATATCGTCTCGCGCGGCTCAACAGGTTGGGCCATGACCATGCTGCCAAATCCGGGGGTGGTGAGCTGGTTGACCCGGCAGCCGACCGAAAAGCCCTCTGTCGACGCGCGCAGCACACGGCCGATTTCCAATCCATCTCCATTCATAAGTTCATCCCATTTCTATAGACGCTCATGACGTGTTTTCACCCCACGGGCAAATCCTTTTGATCGTTGCTTGGCTGTCATTCGAGCATCCATCCCTATTTCAGCAAGGCGCAAAGCAATACGATTTTCTAATTCTTCTTGATCGCGACGGCCGACAACCGCGATTTCATCCGCGCGAGTGATGACGTAAGGATAGCTGCCCAAAATGGTACATTGATCGTAAAGCAAAGCGTGCATGGTGGAGACGGTGGCTTCGTCACGAGCGACCCACATGGGGATATCGACGCGGGCTAATTCTCTTGGACCCTCTCCGGTTCTTAAGTAGAAGAAGCAAATCTCATTCTCTTCATCACGGGCGCGGAAGGTGTCATTGTGCATAGAAATATCAACGAAGACAGGGCTGCGTTGGCCAACTTCCAGGATCGAATCGTAAAGATCGATGTCGCTTAATCCGGTGTACGGCGCTGAGCGATACAGGCTGTTGATCTTGAATTCGGGTTGATCGATTTCAAGGGAATGAAGCATGGTCAAAATGGAACGCTTACCGGGCCTGTCGATGTAACCGGCCAGCCATGTATCCTTTTGCCGTATGCCTGTCATCGCTTGTTGCCACGCTTCGACCACTTTTTGTCCTTCCCGGCCAGGCAGTCCGCTTGCTGGCCAATAGAGCAGGCGTTGATCCAGAACGGCTAAGCGAGGCCCATTGTGGGGCTGTATTTCTTTTAAGGTGGATTCCAGGGCTTCAATTTCAAATTGATCGCGCCATAAGTTGACAAGGGCGCTGTTCAGCGTAAATAGATCCTCCTCGTCAAGTTCAGAAGCACCAGGATATTTAAGGGTGGGTTGGCTAAAAATATCAGGCGGCCGTCCATTGCCGTGATAGTATGCAATTGTCCCTGTATTGATCAGATAGTATAGAAAGGGCGCATGACGGTCAGGGACAATTTGGGAGCCATCGCAGGCGATAATTGTAGCTTCCCGTGGTGTTTGGGCCGGAGGAATGCCGCGGTTTAAGGGATGGCTGTGGTGTAGGGGTACGGCCGCGCGATAATATTTCATATCCGCAGCCTCTTTTGCCAGCTCCATTTTCGAGATGATTTCATCCCAGGAAGTGGCCACTTCAATCAGCCGGTTAAGGATCAGGTCGCGCTGCTCTTGCTGCCGATTTTGACGCCGGCTCAACTCCTGCACCATATGTTCCAAATCAGGGGCTAATTGTTCAAATTCAAGAGTCATGTTGTTTTTTATCCTGCCGAAAGCGGCCGCCCAGGCTGGGAAAAGTGTAGCACAGATGAGCTAATTGCGCGAGCGCAATGGAATCCATTGAGCGCGAATCTGCAATTTTCATTGAATGAGACCACAATGAACTTCCAAATGGTAGGTGTTCCGTAGTATGTGCCACCCTTGGATATCGGCGGAAAGTGTTTCACGGCTCTTCGTTTAGATAGAGTTTTGGTTCGCACCTGCGGCAACAAATGGGCTCCCTCCCGTGTCCACCTCATTTGCTGCATCTTGACCATACGCTTGCTGATGACCCGGATCACTATGGACTCTACAAATGCGGTAGTGATGATTTCTCCGTACCGATATCGTTCTCCAAAGTTGGAGATAAACGCCACATTGTTTCCGATATATACGCTGAATTCATACACATCCCTCCATAGTTTATGAGCCCTGTTGTCATCGGGTTCGAATCCTTCCACACAACTTTCGATAGTTCCAAGAGTCTCCAAAGCCTGGTAACTATTACCATGCCAGAGATACCACTTTGCCCGATCCAAATCCTTGATGACATTTTGAAGATGTGTACGGTTAGGCAAACCTTTTCCTAAATCAGCTTACAATTTTTCGGCCACCTGGTCCTTTGCTCGGTTAACACGGTCTTTTATGAACCAATATTAACAGCTTCCACAAGATGAGTTAGGATCAAAGACAATACGCCAGATCAAACCATCGAAATATTCTTCAGTAACAGGATTAAGACCAATATGAAATATAGCTTCTCCCATTGGGAAGCTATGTGCAGCAGGTGTATAATTATATTCAGGGTCCGGTTTTAGCGGCACCGCATCAACCAGCATTCGAAAGTAGTAGTTGTTTGTATCACAATTATAATCTTGATTAACGGTCAATTGATGCTTTTGACGTGGCGCTTCTTGAAGTTGAAATCTTTTAGAGAAATACGGCCCAGGTTTTCTGGAGATTTCCCAGTCAATTTTCCGAGAGCTATCCTCCGAAAGGATTACCCTGTCCAAATTTTTATCGTATGGAAGAATCGATGGGTCCGTTTCCAAATGAGGATATTGTGGATAATGAAATATTGGACCACCATAAGAAGTCGAAATAATGGTATCAATACGTACGTTTTCGCCAAGATATCTATGCTCTTCTTCGCCGTGAGGGTTAACCTCGCGGCAGAATTGACGTGAGAAATCTTGATTACCATCTTGTTCCAGCACAAAGTTACATGGGTATATATTATCATCATTATTTTTGCCAGTGACTATTTGCAAAAAATTGAAGATATTTTTTATGTCCTCCATTCCATCCTCAGTATTATATTCGCCTTCTACGAAAACAGGCTCCGATGCCATGGTTTCAGGGAAATCCTTGAACCTTTGGAAATCATCGTACCACATCACTAACAGGTTCAATAATCCAGGGTCCTTCGCCTCAAGGTAATAATCTCCATTGAAATAAATGGCGCCGTCCCACACATTACTATTAGGATCTTCGTTATCCGGCTTTGATTTGAGAGAAGATGTCAAGTCCTGTTCCTGCCAACGAAGACGATACCAAGCGTCTTGACGAAGATGCCAAAGTGCTACCTCTTTTTTGATATGTATTTGATTATAATGGTCAACATCGACTATAATTTTCCAGAAAATTCTAGGGTCCATTTCAAATCCTCCATATAAAATAAATGACCAATTCAGAACACTATAGCCCAGAAAAAAGCTAAAAACTCCCAGAATCCCGGACTTTGCTCCCGCACCGTCAAATAATGTGGTTGTGCAGCGACAAGAGTCAACAAAGTAAGATCGCTAGGTTAGCAACTTTTTTAGAGAGGACTAGGTGCTATACTGAAAATATTATAAAAATGCAAAGCGACTTTACAAATGATCGCTATTGGTAATACCTCACTTCCTTGGAGACTCTCTGGGTGAATACTACGTACCCAGCCCACGACTGTAACTGGCTTTGCCCCTGTCATTCGGGAGTTGCGACTGTAAGCGAGTCATACTGCGTCGGTCTAGATGGTAATTCGCTTTGCTGCCACCAACTTACCTTGAGATGCATTTATCTGATAGTTCGATGTGATCTGGCTACACACAGAAGCTTACATCTATTCTATAATTTTTTCACTCACGGCAGTTGTCTTCACTGCAAATAGTTTCCTCCTTACATATGGCTTTTCTACTGACCGCTACGATATAATCCAACAAGACTTATACCACGTTTTCTCGGTTGCACATGAATATTCCCACAAACGACCGTTCTCTTGGTATACTATACCAAGATATGGTTGATAGGCCATTTTTCTCTCAGGGAAAAAGCATGAAAGCACCAACCGAATTTTTTCGTGTTTCTGTCCGTAAGGCACTGGAACATTATGGTGAACCAGAGTGGCTGGGCCGAAATTCACCATTGGCCACCCCGTACTTCCTGGGTGCGCATTTGAAATCGGTCGCACATCCAGAAACGATTGTAGGGCGGGGAGAGGCGTTAAGGAAAACTCTCTTCGCGGCCGCGGCAACAGACTGGCCAGGCACATTGCCCCAATCCCGCCAGGGTCTTTGGGACGCCGTTGAACTAGAGCGACTTGAGATGGATAATGGCGGCCCATGTTACCTGTTTCTGCTCCTCGATCTCCGCTATTTTCGCCGCTTTTACCCGCCACGCACGCCCCCTTC
Source organism: Anaerolineae bacterium (assembly GCA_028277515.1). Next base: position 29,519 of record JANQGC010000219.1, on the reverse strand, counting down.
GGCTGTTGGAGCCATTTACGACATGCTCAATGTCAGCGAATCTGCTTTTTTCCGGCATTTGGAACGGGCTAGGCAAGCATTGGTAGAAGCAGTGCTCCGATTAGTCCAACCCAGTTTACGGCTTGAGCGCCCAATTCTATCTGCACCTCTTATTGGCCGGGATGCAGTGCTTGCAGAATGCTTGGCGATACTGCGGCAGGGTAAATCAGTGGCTCTCAGCGGCGCTGGTGGCATAGGCAAGAGCAGTTTTGGGGCGACTGTATTAGATGCTTGGCCTGATAATCAAGCTTTTTGGTACACATTCCGACCAGGGCTAAATGATGAACTTAATAGCATACTTTTTGCTCTAGGTCATTTTTTACAAAGAGGTGGGCATTCAGGTTTATGGTTACATTTAGCAGCCTCCGAAGGGAAGGTGGAGAGCATTGAGCAAGCCCTGGGTCTGTTACGAGTAGATCTGGACCAGTTGGAATCGGCGTCTTTTTTACTTTGTTTTGACGAGGTCGACTTGCTGCAAACAGGCACCTCACAACCCCGGCACGGTATTCATAAATTGGTGCTAGAGCTACTTGAAGGTCTGCGTTTGCTTACTCCCGTTCTATTCATAGGGCAGCGTGCCCTCATTGATACAACGGCACATTTCGCCTTGCAGCCATTAACAACTGATGATGTAGTCGCCTTAGTCGAGCGGACGGACTCTTTTACTGCCTCTATCTCACCTAAGTTGGTCCATCAAGCCACTGGTGGCAATCCACGGCTTGTGGAGCTTTATCTAGCATTGGTCAATGAGGATGATCAAGGTATACCGCTTTCACTGCGACGCAAACCGGCTATGCAGCCACTCTTTAGCCGGCTTTGGAAACGGTTGAGTAAGAATGAGAAGCAAGCCCTGGCGGGCATCTCGGTTTTTCGCTCTTACACGCCTCTTGATGCCTGGACCAATCACCCGGGCTTGGCCGATTTATTTCGTCGTCAACTGATCAAGTCAGATGCCTTTGGCGGCATCACCCTTTTGCCAGCTTTCCGGCAGCTTGTATATGACGAGCTACCAGAGGAGCAGCGGCAAGGATATCATCGCCAGGCAGCGGATGTGCGGGCTGGACTTGCCCAATATACATCGACAGCGCATCATTTATGCCGGGCCGGTGAGATAGAGACGGCCGTCCAGCTTTGGTTTGCGGTCCAGGATACGGAAATTGCACAAGGGAATGCGGGAGCGGCCTATGCCATCTTTAATGATATTCAACCTGATCAAGTTAAAGGCCAGATTGGCAAGCAACTACGAGTGATACAAAACCGCCTCTACTTGTTGTTTGGCGAGTTGGATAGCGTACTTTCGGGTATGGACAGCTACAGTTGGCATGTTGATAATGAGTTAGGTGCTACTGCTCTTGAGCAATGGGGCGAGGCGCATAGGCTCCTCGGTGACCTGGATGCAGCTCGAGCCAAATACGATGAAGCCATCAATATACTGGGCCATCTATCCAACGAGATCATTGATTTGATTATCAGACGTGGACATACTTGGGGTTTGGAGGCTGCACATGCTGAGGCGGAGCGTGAAGCGAATTTAGCTCAGTATCAGGTTGATATCTTCCGAGGCAATATAGAGGTTAATCGTGGCCAGTATCATCAAGCTTCTATCTCCTTGAAAAATGCTCTGAAGCTGGCCAGAGCAGCAAAGGATGAACAACGGGAGGCCAGAGCCAACTATCTGCTAACTTTAGCAATGGGCAATCTTGGCAATGTTGCGGCAGCACACAAATATGCAAAGGCAGCAATGGATTATTATTCGAGGGTGAGGAACCGGCTGCGGGTGGAGGGATTACGCGCAGAATTAGCGGGGATCTATCTGAATGTTGGGCAGTTTAACGAGGTGATTGAGCCTGCTGAGCAAGCCTTACACTATTTTGAGCAAATTAAACACAGCCACTGGCCTGGACACATCAGCAGCAATCTAGCCGAAGCTTACTTCGAAACAGGTGATCTGGAAAAGGCGGAGCAGTACGCCATGCGGGCCGTCATGACCGAAAATCCGCCGGTACAGCCTTATGCATATTATACGATTGCCCAGGTTATTCAGGCCAAAGGCGATGCAGCCGGTGCTAACCAGGCTTTTCAGACAGGCATCCAATGGGCCAAAAGGAATGAAGATTCCTTTATCGCTGCCTATCTACATAGAGTTTACGGATCATTTTTATTGGCACAGGAACATACTGAAGAAGGCAGAGCTCAATTGAAGAAAGCGTTAGATCTTTTCACGTCCCTGAACATCCCCCTCGAAGTAGACAAGATACGTCAACTCTTGAAGCAAGACTAATCAGCCAAAAGTCAAAAACTTAATAATAGGAGAGGGAGCCAACTTTTCCTGCTAAATCATATTAACTGAATATATGGGAGAAATCCTGCCATTCATGGGAGTTTTATCATCATAATCAATGATAAAGTTTTTGTATGGGCTACACACTAATTCATAGTTGAGCGGACGCTGATGCCGCTCGCTACATTAATTACATTGATAGAGGGAATTTAACATGAATCCAAAACCTGTTGCTTTGCCGCGTCCGCGACGTGTAGAAATGTTCATTGCAGATGCGCGAGAATCAACCGAACCGCAATTTGAAATTAAGAGTATGCTAAGGCGACGAGAAGTGCTTATTTATGAACTTGGACTGCTTGAAGCGGAGATTGAAGGATATGCCTTTGAGAGCATTTGTGGCTTATTAGATGACACTCAAGATGTTGAGACTTACGATGGAACACTCGGTGTGACAAGTGAGTTTGTTAATCAATATGAGCCCCCTGTTGGCCAACTCCAATGGCTCGATGATCTACATGATCGATTCAGCGGGCCGAACAATTCGCCCGGCGATGTTGCTGGGGTTCGCTGGGGCAGCGGTGGGTTGATTGGCAATGACCTTTTCCTAACTGCTGGACATTGCTTTGATCAATTTGGTGGTGGCTGGCAACGACCTCAGCGCAATGGAGTCACGATTGAGCCAGATCGAATAGCTACCTTGATGCAGGTGAATTTCAATTATCAAGTAAATGGTGATACAGGAGAAGTTCGACCTGGGATGGCATTCCCTGTCATGAAATTACAGGAATATAGGCTTGGTAGACTTGATTTTGCTGTCGTCAAACTTGGTCTTAACGAAGCCGGTGAGTCGGCGAGCCAGATGTTTGGGACGCTAAAAACAGCGAGTGTCGATATCGTTGAAGAAGACGCGATGCTTTGCCTAATTCAACATCCATCTGGACGCCCAAAACGTATTGAAGCTGGCCGTATGCACCATAATCTCTCTGGTCAAATCGCATATGACAGCCTCGACACAGAAGGCGGCTCTTCTGGCTCTCCGATTCTGTCACTTGCAGGTGAAGTCGTTGGTGTACATACAAATGGCGGTTGTAGTGCGTTCAGTGGATATAATTATGGTGTTGCAATTGGCTCCATTCTCCGTGCCTCATCCATTCTGAGGTAACCAGTTTTAATGAGTAGCATCTGATATGTAGATTGTGGAAACTGGCTCCTCTGCAGCCAAATATATCTGTAGTAAGCAGACACATTTGATCTATGACATCACACTTGCTACATAAATAATCCCAGAAATGTCTGATATTTACGGCGGTCGAGCTTTGTTGTTTTTAGGTTCCCAAGAGCGGTGAGTTTTCAGCCTGCCTATTGCGAATAAGTTACCCAAATTGGAATCAGTTGAAGAAGAATATATACCGAAGGCTTTTGATGAAAATGGAAACATTTACGCCCAATTGATTACAGACTGATTGTTTGTGTACACAGGAGAAAGAAATGCCAAACGCTATAGAAAGGAACGAGCTGAGCTTCAGCCTGACGTATCTTGATCACTTCGAAATTTTGAATGAAGCGGAAGGCTTGAACGAGCCGTCAGGTCTCTCGCTGTCACATGACAATAAATCCCTGTGGGTGATCAGCGATGATACAAAAAAAATCTTCAATTTGCGCCTAGATGGGGATTTAGTAGAAGATAAATCCTTTAAAATTCCAGACCGAGAACTGGAAGGGATCGTTCTTGATCCCACAGCCGAGTTCTTATACACCGTCAAAGAACCCGACAATGAGATCATCAAGATCAAGATCGATACACAAGAGGTGGTTGACAGACAATATCTCGCTGCTATGAAGGGGTTCGATTCGATTAAACATTTATTTTCTGGAGGCAACGCAAACAAGGGGCTTGAAGGCATAACCTGGAACACAAGGACAGGAACAATTGTTGTGATGAAAGAAAGAGATCCCGGCTTACTCGTGGAAGTATCTTCTAATCTGAAGATGATTCAGAGTCACAAATTGCTGAACGATGAAAATGGCTTTCGTGATACTAGGGCGAGTCCTGATGATATTGATTTCTCAGACATTAGCTACGACCACGGTCGAGATTGTTTTTGGATTATTAGTGATAAGGCGAAAAGATTGTTCTTGTATGACTGTAAAGAAAACAAAGTCATTCAGAGCTCCAAACTTGGCTACGGAGATAATGGTGAGTATCGAGAAATCAAAAAAGCAGAAGGTATTGCTATCGCTCCGGACAAAAATCGTCTTTACCTGGTCAGCGATGAAGAGGCACGACTTTACATTTATGACATCCGTGAGTGAAACATAAACACAGATGTTTGTGGTGTTTAACGAAACCAAATGCTTTACTTGAGAGAGAAGATACGAAAATTTTGATTTTAGGAACGAGCCAGACTAGGCACAAGCTTCATGCGATATGACGAAAATCAGATTTGAATAGTTTTCGGATAGAAAAAAGGGCAAAGCGCTTTTCAGGGGAGTTTTGCCCGGTAAAAGTGCAAGAAAAAACGTGGTTTTTGATGCGATTCTTGTCGGAGTGGATACCAATGATTAATAAAACGGAGGTTGTCATGTTGATTTGATTTTAGGGCAAAATATTTTATCAATTAAACAAAAATAAATGACACAAGCACAAAAAAGGAGATTAACATGCCTCAAAATGATTACATCGTACTAAGGAAAAAAACTGCACCAGATTTAGGAGAACCGTTTGGCATTGGCGCCAGGGCTCTGGGTGGGTTAATACAAGATCAACCGCAAGTTGCTATTGAGCGCCTTGACAATAATGCAATTGCATCATTGAGACGGGATCCAGGTGTTGAAGCAATTGCCCCACCTTTTCCTGTGAATCTGATTGCCCCTGTAGATGTAGAGAGCTTTGATGCTCCTCCGGCAGCGGCCATGACATGGGGTGTAAAAGCTGTAAAAGCTGATGCGAGCCCATATACGGGAAAAGGGATAACTGTAGCAATACTTGATACAGGTATTGATCCCAACCATCCGGCCTTTCAAGGTACAAACATTGTCCAAAAGGATTTTACTGGCGAAGGTGATGGTGATAGGCATGGTCATGGCACCCATGTGGCGGGCACTATTTTCGGGCAGGATGTCAATGGATATCGCTTCGGGGTAGCCCCGGGAATCGAGCGTGCTTTAATTGGAAAAGTTCTTAATAGCCAAGGCGCGGGATCGACGGATGGTATCGTCAAAGCCATGCAGTGGGCCTTTGATGAAGGAGCTCATATTATATCGATGTCGCTTGGCATGAGCTTTCCGAATTTTGTGGCCCACTTGATAAGCCTTGGTTACCCTGAAGATCTGGCTTCAGACATCGGTTTACAAGGATACCGAGCGAATTCGAGAATCTTTGATCGCCTGATTGCTCTGTTATCCGGAGGCGAAAACACACCGGATTGGCCAGAGCTGGCACGAGGTACATTGTGTATTGCCGCCGCAGGAAATGAAAGTAAGAGGAATATAAATCCGGCATATGAACTTGCCGTGGCGCCTCCAGCTGCGGCCAATGGCGCAATGTCTGTCGGTGCACTTGGAGAAACTGGAGATGCCCATGATTCGCTTTTTGTTGCCCAATTCTCAAATACGGGGTGCAATATTTCTGGCCCTGGGGTTGGAGTTATTTCGTCCGTACCCGGTGGAAGATTCGGCTCATATAGCGGCACAAGTATGGCGACTCCTCATGTGGCTGGCGTTGCTGCGCTGTGGGGAGAAAAATTGCTAACAGAAAATAGGCCTATCAGCGTAAAGCTGCTTTCTGGTTTGTTAATTGGCCGAGCTGACCTGAACCGGCTGGATTCGGGCTTTGATCCATTTGATTTTGATCCATTTGATGTTGGCGCCGGTCTCGTCCAGGCCCCTTTGATATAAGAAGACGACTATAAACGATGATTGAGACCACAACAAATTTTCCCCAGTTTGTTGTGGTCTTTCGTTTGATGGCAGCAAAATGTTTGTTGTAAAGAGAACTCAATGCTGTGTTGATGAGAGAAAAGGTGGAAATTACCCGATTTCTATTTTGGTAACAGCGTCAAAATCGAGTGATTCATCTCCACCCAGGACGGCGGCGAGAGCTAACTGGGCAACCTGGAAGAAAGATTGCAGTTCGGCGATACGTTCCAGGTAATAGCGAGCCAATTCTCGTTCTTCCGGCGTTAATTCCTCTTCGGCGGACCGGAGTCTGGTGATGCTTTCGCCAAGAACATCCAGGGCTACCTGTACCTCTCGCTGTTCCCGACTACCAAGAACATTACGGATCACCTGCCACAAATCAGATTCGGCGCGATAATACTTTTTACGTTCACCGCGCATCCAAACTTCTTTGGCCATCCCCCAACGTTCAATGGCACGCATATTCATGCTCACTGAGCCTTTGCTAATTTCTAATTTGCTGGCCAAACTGTCCAATGACATTGGCTCAGGGCTGAGCATTAAGGTTCCATACAGACGACCCATCACGTCGCTAAAGCCGAAAAACCCGGCCAACCGTCCGATCCCTGCCACCGTACTATCATTTACCGCTTCCAGTGCTTCGTGCATTTTGTTACCTTGCGTTCAAAACGTTCTGAATGCATGGAGATTATCAAAAAGATGCTGCTTGGGCAAGGATATCAGGCAAATGAATATCCAATGGTTCTGATCAGGCCAATAGGCTAAAGGTTCCACTGATTTGTTCGCGAAGTTCCTAATCAAGTGACAGTCACTTTATTATTAGTATTGCCACTCAATTAATGACCAAAGTGACTGTCACCTTACTTACCCCAAAAATGTGCTAGTGGGCCGTGGCCTTGGCCTAAATGCCACTCTTTTGCTGCCTGCAAGGCGCTGGTTGTAAATTCTTGGGCCATGCGGATAGCCTCGAACATGGCATATCCTTGTGCTAAATAGGCAGCGACGGCCGCTGAGAGTGTGTCACCACTGCCATGCCGGTTGTCAGTTTCGATCCGCTTTTTTTTGAGTGCTTGTTTTTCCCCTCCTCCAAAAAAAATGTCCAGGATGAAATCACCTTCTTCAATGCCGGTGATAAGTATGTTGGTCTGGCTCATTTCATGTAAAACATGGAGAACTTTGTCCTGATTTTGCGATGTCGGTTGCCTAGTGGAGGGTAGGCCGCTGAGAACCAGGGCCTCAGCCCAATTGGGAGTTACCAGCGTAGCCAAAGGGAGTAGATGATCGCGGTAAGCTGTGATCACTTCTTTTGAAAACATAACTTGCTTTTTGTGGTCGACCAGAACCGGATCGACGATCAAGAATTGCGGCTCATGCTCTTTCAGTTTCTGTCCGATGACCTCGACCAAATCAGATCTTCCTATAAATCCGGTTTTGATCGCATCTGCGCCATAATCAGTGAGGACAGCGTCGATTTGGGCAGAGAGTAATGGGGGAGGTACGTAATAAACGGATTTGACTTCTACGCTGTTTTGAGCCGTGACAGCGGTTATTGCGCTCATGCCATACCCGGCCAGCGCAGTCCATGTCTTTAAATCAGCCTGGATGCCGGCAGCGCCACCGCTGTCCGAGCCGCCAATGGTAAAGAGCTTTTGGGGTTGGGTTGCTCCCGGTGCGGGCATGCTTAAGAGGATGGATGCCAGGCATTACTAAAATGCCTGGCAGTACTTCGTTTACATATTGGCGACGATGGCTTCAGCGTATTCTGAACAGGACAGCCTGGTCGCGCCTTCAATCTGGCGGTGCAGATCATAGGTGACGGTTTTATTTTCAATGGTTTTGGTCATGGCCTCAACAATGAGATCGGCCGCTTCCTGCCAGCCCATGTACTCCAGCATCATCACTCCGCTTAGAATGAGGCTGCTGGGATTGACCATATCTTTGCCGGCGTATTTGGGTGCGGTGCCGTGGGTTGCTTCAAAAAGGGCGACTCCATCGCCGATGTTTCCACCAGGCGCCATACCCAATCCTCCAACTTGTGCAGCCGCGGCATCACTCATATAGTCGCCATTCAGATTGAGTGTAGCGATAACGCTGTATTGTTCAGTGCGAGTTAGCAACTGCTGTAACATGTTATCAGCAATACGATCTTTGATAACAATTTTCCCATCAGGTGCATGGCCATCATATTTGTCCCATAATTCTTGTTCGCTAATTGTTTGAGCGTCAAATTCCTCAGCGGCCAGTTCATATCCCCAATTCTTAAAGGCGCCTTCTGTGAATTTCATGATGTTACCTTTATGAACGAGCGTGACAGAGGGTCTGTTGTGGTCGATAGCGTATTCGACGGCCTGGCGAACAAGACGCTTAGTGCCGAATTCACTGACCGGTTTGATACCAATCGCCGAAAAGTCGCGCACATGTTTGCCCAATTTTTCGTTCATGAATTGAATGATCTGCTCCGCACCTTCGGAACCAGCTTCCCATTCCACGCCGGAATATACATCTTCCGTATTTTCTCTGAAGATGACGATATCCATTTTTTCCGGCTCGCGCATCGGGCTTGGAGTTCCGGGAATATAACGGACAGGCCGAACACAGGCGTACAGATCGAGAACCTGGCGCAAGGTAACGTTTAGGCTGCGAAATCCGCCACCGATTGGCGTGGTCAACGGACCTTTAATGCCAACGATAAATTCACGCATGGCTTCAAAGGTTTCATCGGGCATGTAGTTGCCATCATAAATTTGGGCGGCTTTTTCGCCGGAATAAATTTCCATCCAGGCGATTTTTCTTTTTCCGCCATAAGCTTTTTCTACGGCCGCGTCCCAAACACGCAGCGAAGCCGGGGTGATGTCCACACCAATACCATCTCCTTCAATGAAGGCAACAATTGGATTGTCAGGTACATGCAATTTTCCGTCTTCGTAAGAAATTTTTTCTCCAGCAGGCACTTTAATGTTTTCATAGGCCATGATATGATTTCTCCTTAATTGGTGATTGTGTCTGTACTTTTTCGGTGATAGGGCGATGCAATGCAATCGTGCCTAACTTCCGAGGTTGGCTAGCGCATTATATCTTTAATCCGGCCAATTGGATAGAAAATTATTGCTGTAAGTCGAATCGCTCAAATGATGTTAAACTGATGAGAAAATAACGATGTTAACAGACATTCTTCCGGATAATTTTCGCCAAAGACAATGGGTTACCGGCATTTTTAATGGTGTCCTTTTGTTTATCATGCTTCTGGTCGCAATTTACCTGGCCACCCAGCAGCGGGAAGCGCCCCAACTTATTCTTATACTTCTGCTGTATGTCATCACCGTAAATTTGACATTGCCGGCTGCTAAAGGAGCGGTTGGTTTGATTCCTGTCGTATCAGTGACAAGCGCCTTGATCTTACCCTGGCAAACCGCATTAATATTAGGTGCTTTTAGTCTGTTGATAGCCGCTTTGAGCCATAGACTTTGGAACCCGATTTGGGAATATATTGATGTTCAACGGCCGAATTGGATTGAGCGCACAGCCAGAGCCTTGGTCTATCTCATAGCTTTAGCCCTCGGTTCTTTGGTATACCAGTTGGCAGGTGGAGAAATTCCCCCAATCGTCAGCGATGCCACAAATGTCTTTAGTTTCGCTTACCTGGCCCTTGTCTACAGCGCAACTTATTTGCTCTTATTTTTCGTTTTATGGGTGTTCAGTGGAGGAAAAGCACGGGAGTTTTTGACAAGCCACCTGGGACCGATCATCATGGTCACGCTGCTGGCCCAACCCTTTGCGTTGTTTGGGGCGACGGCCTTTGGAACGGGGGGAATCCCTATTTTTGTCGTTTACTGTTTGAGTGTCATGTTTATTGCCATCCTTTTATGGGTAAACTGGCAGCAGCGGTTTATTTTAGAGCAGCAACACCAACAGTTTGCCGTTTTGAATGCCGTTGGCAGTTCGTTGCGTGAAACTCTTGACTTATCCCAGGTAATCGAACGGACATGGCGTACCATGTCGGCATTAATCCCGGCCGATTGTTATTCCGTCGCACTTATCAACAGCGAGGAAGGACAACAGAAAATCGTGCAAGTTATCATGGGAACGGGGCAGGAAAATTTGGGGAGGATCGAAACAGGGCTAGGCAATGAACGGCAAACTGTTGAAGAGATTGATGATCTTACGCAGTGGGTGATCGAGAACGGCCGATCATTAGAACTGACAACCAATAATATGCATTTTGCTGGCCATCACAATCTTTTACCTCCTGCTCCTCGGCCGGCGGCCTGGTTGGGGGTTCCGCTGCATACGGTGGAAGACACCATCGGTGCCCTGGTTCTACAGCGATATCCGCCAGGCCGTCCCTTCAACCGCTGGAGCAAGGAGGTTCTACTGGCAGTCGCCGGCCAGGCCAGTGCGGCGATTCAAAATGCACGTCTTTATCGTGAGACGGTTCGCCTATATAACCAAACCGATCAGGCCCTGGCCGAACGGGTCAAACAATTACAAGCGCTTCTGGATTCGATGCACGAAGGGGTTTTGATGCTCCATCCCCTGGGAAACATTATTTTGATCAATCATGTCGCCGCGGAAATGATTGGCCGTCCAGCCGGCGCACTAGCCCAGGAAATGTTGCAAACCGACGAAGATGCATTGAAACTAGGATATACATCTGCTCAACTAAGCCAATTATTGAACCGGCTACAACGGAAACAGATTCCACAAAGTGCGCATTTCACATTTGAATCCCCTGTTGAAAATGAAGGCTCGACAGGTAAAAGGCGATTTATTGAGCGGATGGAAGCTCCCGTCATGGCTGCTCAAGATCAGGTGATTGGCTGGCTGATGCTATTTCGTGATGTGACTGATGAACAGGAATTGGCGGCCCAACGCCGGGATCTGACGCGAATGATCGTTCATGATTTACGCAATCCGGTAACGACATTTATCAGTAACATGCATCTGGTGGACATGCTGCTGCCGGCCGATGCCAATCTTGAGGCGGCGAAAGAGGCGGTTAAAGATGCCAGTCAAAGCAGCTATGATATGTTGGATATGGTTGATTCCTTGATGGACGTCAACCGTATGGAGGCCGGCCAACTAGTGATTGATGAAGAAGCAGTGAATATGTCCGCTTTGATTGATAAGGTCATGAACCGCCTGGGTGTTCTGGCTGACCAGCGGCAAATTCAATTGACCAAACAGGTCGATCCTGACTTGCCTCTTGCCTGGGCGGATGTGGATATAATCCGCCGTGTTTTAATCAATTTGATTGACAATGCATTAAAATATACCCCTAAAGCGGGATATGTTCACTGCCGGGCGATTGCCGAGCCGGCGATAAATAAGGAGCGTGAACCCGGTGTGCGTTGTATTATCAGTGACACGGGTCCAGGTATTACGGAGGCAGACCGCGATCAGATTTTTAACCGGTTTGCGCGGACAAACAGCGGTGGCGCCCGGATTCGAGGGACAGGTTTGGGGCTGACATTTTGCAAGCTGGCGGTTGAGGTTCATAACGGCCGGATATGGATGGAACCTCACAGTACAGGAGGCAGTAAGTTTACATTTACTCTTCCCGGTGTTCCGGTCCTTCCCGCCGAATAATAATCAAGTCACGGAGTGAAGATTCATGGTAGAAAATCCGTTTTTGGAAACTGATCGCCGAATCATTGGCGACATTTACACCAGCCGCGATTTAATGGACAACCTGGTTGTCCTGTGCGATGAGATCGGTTCACGCTTTGCCGGATCTGAGATGGAAGCGCAAGCGGCAAGGTTCATGGAATCAAAATTGCTGTCCTATGGCATAAAGAACCCAAAGTTAGAAGCAGTATCCTATGAGGGCTGGCGGCGGGGAGAAGTGTCCTTGCTGATAACCGAGCCAGTTAATAGGGAAATCCCTTGTATTACCCTGCCGCACTCACCGCCGGCCGATTTAGAGGGTGAGATCATTGATATTGGTGAAGGCGCGCCGGAGGATTTCGACAGGTTGTCAGACGAAATCGCCGGCAAGATTGTGCTCACGACTAGCCATACTTACCCAAAAGGGAGCAAACGCTGGATTCATCGCAATGAAAAATTTAACCATTCCCTTTTGGCGGGTGCGATTGGTTTCATATTTGTCAATCATTATCCCGGATATGGGCCTGCGACTGGCGGCATAGGCTATGACAGCCCCCAGGGAGGCGCCGCTTTGATCCCGGGCATTTCGATCAGTTTGGAGGATGGCCAATTTATCCGTCGTCTATTGGCGCGTCACGGTAAGGTTCGTATTCATTTAACAAGTACAGATGTCATCCAACCGGTGACCTCCTGGAACCTGCTCGGTGATCTGCCAGGTAAGAAAGATCCGGATTCAATCGTCATGCTTGGTTGTCATTATGATGGTCATGATATTGCCCAAGGAGCGGCCGATCCGGCCTCCGGAACTGTTGCCCTGCTGGAGGCGGCGCGTGTCCTCGCCCAATATGCCCCCGATTTACCGGCCACTGTGCGCTTCGCTTTTTGGGGAGCCGAGGAGATAGGTTTGATTGGCTCAACGCAATATGTGCAGCAGCATGAGTCAGAGCTAGACAAAGTCCGATTCTACCTGAACATGGATATGGCAGGAGCGATTGCACAAAAAGATATTATGCTCAATGAATGGCCGGCATTAGCCAACTTATTTGAAAGGTGGGGGGAAGAAATGGTTCTTGATTTTGGCGTTGGCCAATCATTAAGTGCGCACTCTGACCATTATCCTTTCATGCTCGCCGGCGTTCCGACAGGGGGCATCGGCAGTTTAAAACCGGGTAGGAGCGGCCGGGGGTATGGGCACACGAAATTTGATACCGTTGATAAAGTGTCGCTGAAGGGAATGCGTGAAGCGGCGGCCCTGGCGGCTCGATTGGCGATACGCATGGCGATGATGGAAAATTGGCCGGTAACCCGCCGTTCTCAAGAAGATGTAAAAGCTATTTTAGACAATCCCGATTACAGGGAGGAACATGAATTATCGGAACGGGTGAAGGCTTTTTATCAAGAGCACATCTTAACAAGTGACAGCCACTTGAAAGACTAAGACCTCACTGAACAGCAGTAATAGGTGACTGTCACTTCGTAAATGCGATTTAGGAAACAAACCATCACAACCGCTTTGGTTATTTCCTGGGCATGATAATCCAAAGCAGTAAGTAAGGCAGTACGCCAGGCAGGCCACCGGGCAGCATCAATATCAAGAATAACAGCCGGAACCAGATCGGATTCAAACCGAAAAACTGACCCAGCCCACCGCATACACCGGCTACAATGCCATCTTGCCTTTGTAGTCTTTGTTTTGTTTCATTATTTTTCATTTCGCTAACTCCGAGTAACGATATATATGTTATTTCTTTTCATCCACCTATACGTCTAAATGGAGCCGGAGTTTCTGAAAGACAACCTTATTTATTATTGCTCATAAATTCGATTGATGTACCAATCAACCTGGGCTTGCAGGGCATCTTCTAAGCTGGTTTTCGGAGCGTATCCTAGAATTTTCCTGGCCTTGGTGATATCAGCGTGGGTATGCAATTGGTCACCGGGTCGTTTGGGCTGGATAGCAAATTTGGCCTTTTTGCCCAAAATACGTTCAATGATTTCAATACCCTCGGCCGTCGTTATTTCCACATCAGAACCAATATTGAAAATTTGCCCGGTCACTCGTTGCGGATCTTCAATAGTATTCATTAAACCAGCAACAATATCACCTACATACGTATAGCTTCGTGAATGCTTTTCACTGCCCTCGAAAAGCGGGAAAGGCTCATCGCTGAGAATGCATTCAATGAGACGAGTATAAAGTTTCTCCGGTCTTTCTCGCGGTCCGCAGACTGAGAATAGGCGCATGGAGCAAGCGGGGAATCCTTGCTCACGGTAAAGCGCGAGGGCAAGCTGCTCGGCAGCTAACTTGGTGACCCCATACCAGGATGTGGGTTTCGGCGCGGCATCTTCATTATCACGAGCATGCTTGCCGTAAACGGAAGAGGTTGAGATATAGGTGAAGCATCTCAAAGTTGGCACCTTTTGACTGGCCTTTAATAGGTTTTGGGTCGCCACAATATTATTGCGCATATAAAGATCGAAAGAAGTTCTGGAGGAAATGCCGGGTTGGGCTGCGCAATGGAAGATATGGTCGCTGTTTTGCAAAACAGTGCCAAGATCGGCTTTTGCCAGATCAAGGTTGACTATTTGTCCTCCTTTTCTTTGCACATCGGCCGCATTCAACTTTTTGAGAGCGGGATCATAATAGGAGTTGAAGTTGTCAATGCCCACAACTTCATACCCGTCGATTAATAGACGTTCAGCAATGTGGGATCCGATAAAACCGGCGGCTCCGGTGACGATTATTTTCATTTTTATACCTTAATAAGTGACAGTCGCTTGAATGAATTAGATTTCTCCGGTAAACAATATTAAGTGACTGTCACTTTATGAAAATCATTAACAAAAAAAGAGCGCATCTTATCAGATACGCTCTTATTGTTAAGTGATCGAATATGAATCAACCGTTTTCTTCATTCTCTTCCTGGCGTAGTTTTTCAACGACCTGTTCAAGCAGGTGGCCAGGCACACGGCCGTAATGCAGGAATTCCATACTAAATACGCCGCGTCCTTGGGTCATGGAGCGTAAGTCAGCGGCATAGCGTTGAATTTCTGCCAAAGGTACTTCTGCGTTAACGATGCTCTTTGTTCCTTCCTGGTCCATACCCAGGACACGCGCTCTCCGCGTGTTGAGATCACCAAGGATATCACCCATATTGTCCGCTGGAACAGTGACGGTCAGCTTGTAAATAGGTTCAAGCAGCACCGGACCGGCCCCTAAGACTGCCTTCTTGAAACCTTCTCGACCGGCTGTCTGAAAGGCGATTTCTTTAGAATCGACGGGGTGCTCTTTCCCATCGTAAACAATGGCGCGCACGCCAACGACCGGGTATCCGGCAAGGACACCGCTTTCCAATGCCTGCCGGCAACCTTTCTCTGTTGCGGCGACGAAAGGTTGGGATATGGCTCCACCGAATATTTCGGAAGCAAATTCAAAATCCAAGTTGTCATCAAGCGATTCAACCCGAATAAAAACGCGCGCATATTGGCCGGCGCCACCGGTTTGCTTCTTGTGGGTATATTCGGCCGAATTGGTTTTGGTGATCGTTTCCCGGTAGGGGACTTTGGGCGTTGTCGTTGTAAGATGAACCCCAAATTTTGATACCGCTTTTTTGACCGCGATATCAAGATGGGTTGTCCCCATGCCCGATAGAATTGTTTGTCGGGTAGCCCTTTCGGATCGCCAGGACAGTGTCGGATCTTCGGCTGCGAGACGGCTCAATGATTGGCTTAATTTAGCCACGTCGGATTGGGAAACGGGATGGATAGCGACGGAAGCGATGGGATTGGGTTGTTCAATGGGATCGATCGTGATGATATTATTTTTATCGCATAAGGTATCATTGGTCTCGGCATCACCTAATTTAACAACGCTGCCAATATCGCCGCTGTGCAGTTTGCTTGTAGCCCCGGTTTCATTTCCGGTAACAATTTGCAGTGCACCGACACGAACTTCCGTGTCCTGATTGCCATTCCACGCCCGGCTGTCTGATTCCAGGGTTCCGCTGAACACGCGAAGAAAGCTTGTTTTTCCATAAGGGTCCTCACGCGTCTTAAATATAAACGCTGCCAGGGGACCATCATCCACTGCCTTTATTTCGATTTCCTCACCATCTTTGTTCTTGGCTGTTATACTTACTTCATCAGGAGCAGGAAGCAAGGCGGCAAATATGTCCAATAGAGGCGCAACAGCAATACCCGGTTCCGGAGCTGCATAAACAACTGGGGCTACGGCACCTTCAGCCATTGCCTTTTTCAATCCTTGAATGATCTGCTCCTTGGTGAACTCTTCCCCCTCAAAATAAAGCTCCAACAATGCATCATCTGCTTCAGCAGCGGCCTCGATTAGCTCGACTCTAGCCTCTTCCACTGCATCGGCCATATCATCCGGAATCGGTCCCTTCTCCCCTTTTTCGCCTAAACGGGCCTCCATATTGATTAAGTCGACGATTCCTTTAAAGTCAGGACCTTCGCCAATGGGTAATTGAATATTAACCAGATTGCCGTCCAGGTTATCATTCAGGCTCTTTCTCACCCGGCTAACACTCACATTATCGCGATCCATTTTATTGATGAGGATTAGTCGTGGCAGGTTTGCATTTTTGACTGCCTGCCAGACGATTTCTGTCCCTACTTCAACACCGGCAACAGCCTCTACGAGGACGACGGCACTTTCTGTAACTTTTAAGGCGCTGTTTACTTCACCAACGAAATCGATATAGCCTGGCGTATCAAGGATATTAAATTTCGAGCCTTGCCATTCTATAGGCGCAATACTGGTGGAAACGGAACTGTTACGGTTGATTTCTTCTTCATCAAAGTCCATAGCGGCCGTTCCATTTTGGACGCTGCCCATTCGTGTCGTGACCTGGGTATCAAACAGGAATCGTTCAACCAAGGTCGTTTTTCCTGCCCCATTATGGGAGACGAGGGCGATATTTCGTATTTTTCCGGTGGGATACTCTTTCATTCGTTAGAAACCTCTTGGGAATTTGGATAGTGAGTTATAAGCATGTGCCTTTTTAAGGGGCACATGCGTTGATTTTTGATTGGAAACCATCTGGAATTTTAGTCGAAACCAGGTATATGGGCAAACGATAGATTTATGATTGGGTGTTGTCCACTATCTCTATTTCAAATGCGCCTTCAGCTTCTTCCTCTAGACTGGTGACCCAGATTTTTAAGGTCAAATCGGTCGGGATTTCCAAATCCGGGAAACCGGCTCCGGGCGATCCATCAGTGAAACCATCGTTGGAACCCAAAATATTGCCCCCTTCGTCTAATATGACCACCACGGGATCAAAATCAGTGCTGGTGACGATGATATCCACATTATCCCCTTGATTGACAGTCAGGACATATTCGACGGCCGTGCCCATTTCCAACTGGCCTGATTCAGCGGAGCCAGGAGAAAGCGCAGATCCTTCAATAACTTCCGGCAGCGCGAATCCACTTAAAGTGGTAATCGCCGCTTCAAGGATAGGATCGTTGCTGCTGAACAACGTCTCTTCATTGACGGGGACCAAAACAGTTGGTGGGACACCTTTGCCCTCAATGTGAATGTCGCCATTGGGGTCGACAGCCCGACCCTCCGTATAACGGAAGAGTTCGTCTTCAGGCATTTTGACCTCATCGACACTGCCGCCCAATCCGGCAGTTGGATATTGGCCGACAATCGCCGCTCGATCTTGTAAGGTCATGTCATAGGTGAAAAACTCGCAGGCGCTGTTACAGTTGGGACCGATGAGCAATGCAACCGGGCCGTCATATCGTAGTTCTTCCGGGGGAAGTATGAATTCTTCTTCACTGCGTGGATCGAAGAAGAATTCGTCAGATTCTTCATCATATCGGCCGACATTACCAAGTATTAAAGGTTCTTGGAAAAAGTAAGCGGCCATTTGATCGGCCAGAAATCCACTGCCCCCGGCGTTTTGGCGCATATCAATGATTAAACCGGGGACATTTCGGGTGTTCAAAATACGCATCATGCGCTCCCAAAGCTGGATGGTTAACAGTTCATTGTCGGAGAAGCTGTTTATTTTGGCCAGGACAAAGCCGCTGCCGGGCAGCAGTTCATACTCTACCGGTAGTTCAAAACCATCCTGGCCGACATTGAGCGATGAGAAGCGAAAACTTTCCGGTTCTTGCACGGCTGTCAATGTGACGGTCTCTTCAGCTTCTTGATCGGGGTTTTTGAAAGTGATGCTGACCTCGGTCTCAAGTGGAAAACGGGTGACGTAACGCAGTTGTTGTAACCTCTCAAAATGATCGGTACTGAACGGAGCGGAATGGGGTTGGGTTGCTTCGAGCGCGTCAGCAATAGGTTGGTCGTTGATCGATATAATCTCCGCGCCAAGTTGGATGCCGGCTTCATCAGCCGGGCTGCCCGGTTGAAGGAAGTTCACCAGCACACGGCCGTCATCCAGTTCGCGCACGGCGATGCCTAATCCACCGCTCGTTTCTTCCAGGAATTCATCGATCAATTGTGGCCCACTCACATGCCCATCAGGGATTGACCGTGCAAAATCTCTCAACGCCCGGCGGTAAAGGTCAGGATCTTGCTGGGCATCCGCTTCTTCAAATTGGGGACGAAGGTTGGCATGGATTTCATCCCAGTCAATATTTTTATACTCGGTGAAAGCATATTCCTTGCTCAGTTTATCCACTAAATTATCAAAAGCTTCGCTGTATGAAAGGTCGGAATAGTCCACTAACGCGGAGGTTTCCGGCTCGATCAGATCAATTTCCTGGTGATTTGAACGGTCGAAGGTAAAGGGGTCCGTGTCTAGATCAACCACGGTGTATCCTTGGGGAAGAGCGACGATTGGATCATCTTCTGTGAATAAGAGACCATCTTCACCAAAACCGGAAGGGAAGCCCTGGTTTCCATCCGCGGAGTAAAGCAGTAGCTTCCCGCCAATGATTTCGCGGCGCGTGTCTGCATCGCTGCTGGTTAAGGTAGACGCGTAGGCGGTTGACCATCCGCCGCCATATAAATCTCTTTCTTCCAGGTAAGGATCGCCAAATGTATTGGTCCAATAGGCGACGGCAAAGACCTGGACGCCCTCATCTTCTTCCCCATCGTTATCCACATCGCGCAGTGTTCCTAAAGGTTCCTGTGGGAGGGCGATGCTATAGGAGAACGGGGAGGTAAAGAAATCAGAGGTAATCTGACCTAAGGTTTGCGATTCCACAGGCATTATAAAATTTTCGTTGCGATCGACAAAACCGGCTTGATCTTCAAGAATGACCAACGGTTCAGCAACACCCATCGTAAAGAAGGTGTTGGTATATTCTACTTCTCCACTGATACTGAGCGGGCCGCCTTCATCATTGATAATATTTGCCGGTGGAAATTCGGAACCCTCTATTTCAACGGATGTTTCATCTTCACTGTTTTCAGATACTGTGTCTACTTCGGTTTCAGGGGCAGAGTTGGGCACAGGTTCCGCTGTGGGTTTGGCCGTTGGATCTGGTGTGGCAGTGGGTTCGACCGAATCCGTCGCCGTAGGGGTGGGTTCATCAACAGGCGATGGTTGCTGCCGGCAGGCTGCCAACAAAAAGAGTACGATAATAAATGTGCTGAACAATTTCCGATTCATTGATCTTCCTAAAATAATAATGGCCTAATTTTGAACGCTGTTTTGCTTGGTTTGCACCTGGCTGATATAAGTTGTCATGCCAAACAATGATTATGAAGCTGGCATTAAATTTCAATTCTATTTCACGCCTGATATATAAACCGTTTTGTTAAGGTCTTCCTAAAGCAAATAGGAGAAAACTTACCCAATGTCAATGATAACTTTGAATATGCTTAAAGAGTATTGCGCAAAAAAGCCGGGAACGGCCGAAACTTATCCATTTGGAGAAGATACATTGGTTTTCAAGGTGATGGGAAAAATGTATGCCTTGACCAATATCAACTCCGATCAGCTATCCATAAACCTGAAATGCGATCCGGATTGGGCTATGATTTTACGCAATCATTACGAGGCGGTAAAACCTGGTTACCACATGAACAAACGGCACTGGAATACGGTCGTTGTTGATGGTTCAATCCCAGATGATGAGATTTGGGAAATGATCGATCATTCATACCGCTTAGTGGTGATAGGATTAAAAAAAGCCGACCGTCAAAAATTGGCCGGCTTACAATAATTTATTCTGCTTCTTCCGCTGTTCTCTCTGAATCCGAACTGCCTTTGGCCGGAATTTTGACATGCATCTGTCTTTTACCATCAGCGACGGTGATGATAGTTTTCACATCAATGTCCTGGGGAATTAAGCCAAAGTCTTGCAGGGTCCAGATAGTCGTAATGCGATCACTGAGATTTGGCCATTGATCCTTGGCCCAAACATATCGCCGGCGACTGAACTGCCAGATTTCCTCTGGTTGCATCTGAGGCTCAAACATCCGGTATTCTTCCCAAATTTCATCATGTGGCGTCATTGGAAAGAGGATGTCCAGCATTGCTTTTTGCACAATGGAAGCATCTCGCCCGTGATCTAAATCAACCCAGTTGGTGTAGTAATTATTGATAAACATGAAGATACCGAAATGGGAGTAGTCTTCAATCCGGCGTAAAATTTTATCGCGCTTACTGTAAGCATTTTGATAAATCTGTTCTAACTCTATGCTTGGTTCTTCAATATGATCATGATGGTCGCGTTTGTCATCAAATAAATCGGGATCCAAATTATAAAGATAACAAACCAATTGGATGATTCGAGCAGGACCTACATTAAATTTCGTGAATGCATCTGTATCGATCAATTCTTTAACCGCATCGGCGATGCCTCGCTGACGTGCCTGGTCATAAGCCCGTTCGAGTCCCATGTCATAAGCCAATTCCCCCTTCCCTGGGACCGGATCAGGAATATCAACCTTCTCTTTCTTAAATTTCAGGCCACCATTAGAGTAAAAGATCTGAAACAGGGTAATAGCTACGCCGGCGATGACGATTGCCGGCAGGGCCTCAGTTTTCTGGGTAATCAACACAATCATCATGAAATAGCTGGCAATCATACCGCGCAGCCCGGCAAACCTTAAGGATTTTGCTTCGCCGGAACCAGGCTCAATTCCACGGCTGCTTAAAACGCCATCACGAACAAAAAATACAGTTGTGCTTGTTATCGCAAAGGCGCTGACAAAACCAAAGGCATAATAGGCCTCAACGACGACGACTTGGCGAATCATTGGTATCAATACGGCAGCGAACCCCCAAATAACGGCGATGCCAATGCGATCATCGGAAAAGAATCCCGGTAAACGGCCGAGACGGGAGGCGTTGGCGGCAACAGCGGCACCACCGATATATCCCCCTCCCTGGGCTAAGAGCAAGATCACGGCTAAAAGCGTTCCTGCAATGAATAAAAATGTTGCGCCTGGCGTGCCCAGCAGAGCCTCATCCAAGGCATTGGCCACGGCGATATTATAAGCTACCTCTTCAACTATTTCTCTTTCGGTAAGACCGGCAGGATCACCGGAGATGATAGCACCGCTCTCAAGGGCTTCTTCCGCGCCATGCTCTTCTATTTGTTCTTCAATAAAAGCCTCAGCCGCGATAATGTCCTCGCCAGTGACCTCGATATCATCCGGGGATAGGCCATTACCTAACACCTGGACGGCGTCAATTTCGTACTCAATGAGCAATGTACTGTAGCCTTCCGTGGCCGGAATTTGCCAGGAATTGGCAGCTAGTAATTGGATGACGCCAGTCCCAATAAGAAACACGGCAGCCAGCGTCAGGGCAGTGTTAATAACTTTCCATTTTGGCCGGGCAGCATGTTTACCACTGGCAGGGATAACCTCATAACCGGAGAAGCCAAGCATGGCGCTGGACATGGAGCGGAAAAACAATTGGAAAATGATAACCGTACCTATGGCTGAGAGATCTTGTGTGGCGCGCACCACTTCTTCAGCGACGCCACTGGCTTGCAGACGATAGACAATGCCCCCGGTCAGAAAAGCCCAATCAGGATTGGTAATTGCCGTAACCCCGACGATGGTCAACGCGAGAATTGTGAACATCGTAAAAGCGCCGCCACCCATTAAAAAGAGTGGAACGGCTCTTTTCGGCCCCAGGGAGACCAGAACGACCATGATGAAGAAAGCAAAAACTTCGGCAAGGAGAATTCGATAAGGAGCAAGTTCGGGAAGAACGAGCATCGTTACGTCGGATGCCGATATGGCGCTGATGATGATTGTCAAAACAGCATCTAAAAAAAATAAGCTGGTTCCAATCCAGGACAGCCAGCGCATCCGCGGTGGGCCAATGGCTTCAACCAGGGGGCCGCTGCCACCGGCATTGGGCCGCAGGTAAGCTCCCGCCTTATAAGCGGGAACGATACCTAAAAATAAAAGAATGGAAAGCAATATGAAGGCGGCAATCGCAATCTGGTGATAGCCTTGAGCGCCATGAATGGCCAGTAATGTTTGGTAAGCGGCCACACTGAAGGCATCGGCGGCAATTTCAAAAATTAAAGCCAGAACGCCTAATCCAGAGCCTCCAAGTAGCAGACCTTCAAACATTAATTTAGGCAGTTTTCGTTTTGCCTTTTCGTTTTCTGCCGGATCAATGTAGCTTTTAAACATGATCACTCCCTCAAGCCAAATTCGGCTAATACTCAGCTAAAGGCGTATCGTTCCTTTAAAACTGGTACGATTCGATATCAAGCGATTAGCCTTTTACTGGCTAATCCCCAGAT
Organism: Anaerolineae bacterium; assembly: GCA_028277515.1. Next base: position 6,970 of record JANQGC010000219.1, on the reverse strand, counting down.
TCTGGAAATTATTGGACTTACCAGTGAATTATATAGGGATAATTGGTCTCCAAATAATTAAATCAGCCGTATTATAGTTGAGATGAATCTGGATTGGCAATATTTTTACCGCGGATGAAATGCTTCATATTGAATAAAATCAACTGTTTTTACGTGAGTGAATTGTTTGATAATGTCTTGATACTTGATGAATTTCAATTGACCAACATTGTCAACTCACCGACAATTGTCGCGTTTGATGAAAATCTTTCGACAAGCGCGATGATGATATTTGTGAATGTAAATGATGAAGAAATCTCAGATTTTGTTTCAAATGGCTGTGTTTTTACTGCTCATTGGATGCACGGCACAAGCAGCACCTATTGCTATTCCTGACGAGATGGCCACCCAAGACACAGCCAGCGATAACAACTCACCCACCGCAACCATTACTCCAGTCTCTGCTGCAAAGCCGCCGGCACTCAGCCCAACCGCCGACGAGATAGAGTTGATTGCCCAACCTACTCAAGCGCCTCCGGTGGAGATCACATCCGTACCCACAAGCATTGTCACCCATCCTATCACTGCGACATCTACGGCAACCGCCACGATCCTACTGCCTACTCCGACGACCGAACCCGACCGATTTTGTCCGGAGACAGCTCCATTAAAGCCTGAATATGATCGTTATTACCTCTCACCCAATAAATGGCTGCACCCTAATCCGGATATTGCGGAACCGCATTTTTGGTTATCAAAACCCCTGCCTGGCGCCGGGCGCACCTTAATCAACCAGCGTTTCCCGTATGGTTGGGATGAAAACGGCCGACTCCTTCTACATAACGGCATTGATGTCGCCGAGGACAAGGGCACGGATGTCCTGGCCGTGGCCGATGGCACAATTGTCGTCGCCCAGTCAGATGTTGACGCCTGGTATGGTTGGCGCTGCGATTGGTATGGGCATTTAGTCGTGCTGGAATTGGATAAGACCTGGCAAGATCAACCCATCTATGTTCTTTATGGCCATGTGCTGAATTTGAAGGTAGCTCCTGGAGAGCGTGTCAGCCGTGGACAGCCATTGGCGGAAATAGGAATTGGCGGTGCGGCAACAAATCCTCATCTCCACCTGGAGGTCCGTGTTGGGGAGAATGAATTTAACGCAACGCGTAATCCTATGTTGTGGATTGACCCAGGCCCGACCCGCGGCGTGATCGCCGGGCGTTTGGTTGATCCCCAAGGACGGCCGTGGCAAGGCGTACCTCTGGCCTTAGCTGGTCGCGATGACACAACACAAAGAGGATCGACCTGGAGTTATCTGGGCGATCCGCAGGGCTTGATAAATGCGGATGAAGGCTGGGCTGAGAATTTTGTTTTTTCCGATGTCAAACCAGGTGACTATGATATTTATACTCAGATTCAAGGTATAGATTACAGGGAGCGTGTGACTGTTTCCGCGGGTGAGGTTTCCGTTGTGGAAATCGTTACGGAACCTCTCAAGGAAGACTCCCTGGAAATCGAAGTGACTGAAGAAGTAATAAAGAACGATGCCGGAGGCGATGAATCACCTTGATTAAGCGAAAAAAAGCGGATCAAGTATTAAAACTTTATTCAATTTTCGTTTTATCCGTTTTAGTTAGTGGTTCACTGGCAGCTTGCGGAGCCTGGTTTTCTCCGGAACCTACGGCTGTGCCAACCGCTACTTACACACCTGAACCTTTATTGCCGACGCGAACATCCCTGCCTGCAACACCGGCGATTGAGACCACAGTGTTGCCAACAATGTCTCCGACCGCTACCACAATCCATGAAGTTGTGCCCTCGCCAACATCATTACCCGCAACTCCAACCCCCACCCGGACGGAGCGCTCCGCTAAGCCCCAGGATTTTGTGCGCTTTGGTGTTACGGGGGATTTTGACTCGGCTCAGATGGCGCTCGAGCAGGGCTTACTCTTTGCCCATTTTCTAAATTGGAATGTGGAGCCATATCCGCCAACAAATGATTTTTCGTATTGGCAAATGATTCGCCTAAACGAAGAAGGAATTCGCCGGACGAGTTGGGAGCATATTGAACTGGCCATTACTCAAAATCCAGGATCTTACTGGATGGTCGGCAATGAACCGGATGTTATTTGGCAAGATAATGTGACGCCCGAGCGGTATGCTGAACTCTATCATGAGATCTATCATTTTATTAAGGAACGCGATCTGGAAGCGAAACTGGTCATTGGTGGGGTTGCTCAACCAACACCCCTGCGCCGTGCTTATCTCGATATCGTTCTGGACACCTATGAATCAACGTATGGGCAACCGATGCCTATTGATGTTTGGAACGTTCATGCATTTATCCTTCGAGAGGAGGCGGATAGTTGGGGAGTCGACATTCCCCCAGGAATGGAAGGACATGAAGGTATACTCTATGAGATAGAGGACCACAATAATATTGATATTCTTCGTCAAAATCTAATTGAATTTCGTGCCTGGATGGCTGAGCGTGGTTACCGGGATACACCACTGGTTATTTCCGAATTTGGCATTTTAATGCCTGAAGATTATGGTTTTCCGACTGAGGTTCTAGGGGAATATATGCTTGAGTCATTTGCGCTATTTTTAAACGAGGCGAATGAAACCGGGTACCCGGCCGACGATAATCGGCTCGTACAATGGTGGTTTTGGTATATATTGTATGAAGAGGATTATTATCCTTACGGCAAATTAGTCGAATTCCCTGAAGGTAAGCTGACACCTCTTGGGGAGATCTGGAAAACTTACATTCAAACATTGGTTAATTCTCGATAACGATCATTTCAATCTAATAAAACCGCGACGCATATAGCTGCAATACGTATAGAAGGGTGAAATGAAACGATGAGTTCATAGTTTGTAGTGGAGGCAATTTGATGGAAGGTCGTAATTCAATTATTGGTGGAATCATCTTAATATTCATGGGTGGTTTGTTTTTGCTATTTCAATTATTTCCAGGATCAACCCAATTTATTGACCTGGAACTATATTGGCCTTTGATCATTGTGGCCGTTGGCGCCCTATTTTTGTTGTCAGCAGTATTCGGCGCGCCCCCTTTAGCGATACCGGGTATGATCGTCACCGGAATTGGCAGTTTATTGTTTTACCAAAATCTTAGCGGAGATTGGGGTAGCTGGGCTTATGTTTGGACGCTTATTCCCGGCTTCGTAGGCCTGGGAATCATTTTAATGGGTGTTTTGGATCATGAGAATCGTGATGCCATTCGTGGCGGACTGATTTTGACACTCATCAGTGCGGTCATGTTTGTTATTTTTGCTGGTTTTTTAAGCGATCTTGGATTTGTGGGCGACCTTTGGCCAATTTTATTAATTCTCGCCGGACTTTGGATATTATTCCGTAATCGAAGAGGAAAAAATAATAAAAGGGAAACGCTTTAATACGGGCCTGCAACTTTTTTATCTGGTTGGCGTAATGTCTGATGAAACAAAATGAGAAAATATGACCATGGAGGTATGGTAATGAGTGAAAAGAAATTAGTACGTAAAAGTAATGACAAGGTCTTGTTTGGTGTCGCCGGCGGTGTGGCTAATTATATCGGTATCGATCCTGTTATCGTCCGTTTGGTTTTCGTTCTGCTCACACTTTGGCAGGGATGGGGATTGCTCATCTATATTGTTTTGGCGATTGTAATGCCGGTTGAGGAAGATGTCCCGGTTTCGGCTAAAGCCAATGCTTTTGATGATGAAGAAATTGTCATTGAAGATGCCTAATCTGTCACTTAAATGGTAGCTAACCTCCGGCTGGTCTTACTGTGACCTTAATCTCCTGAAGCCGGAGAAGCGAACACGGTCGTCCCTGGGTAATGCCTTATGAGGGACGGCCGTGTTTTTATTTGTGCCCTCATTTTTTGTTTTTAGTATAATCCGCTCTATGGCTTCCCTGCTTCAAAAACTGAGAATTTTATTCAAAGCAAACCTGCATGATGTCGCCGACAAGGCACTGCAGAAGAATGATTTGGCTGTTTATGATACTTATATCCGTGAAGCGGAGAGTGAAATTCGGGAATTTAAAGAATCTATCGCACCCATGTTTGCCCAGGTCAAGACGACCCGTCGCCGGCGTGAGGCACTGGCCGATAAAGCGGCACAATTAGATATCATGGTCGATCGTTTCCTTATGAAGGATGCAAGAACAGAAGCGATGGTGACGCAAAAACAGCTTACTTCGACTCTTGATTTGATTGAAACCTATGACGCCTCATTAGAGCGACAAGTTTCAGCGGCCGAAAAACTGGATGATGTACGAGTCAAGTTGGAAGGCCGGCTGGCGATTGCCAAACAGGAAAGGGAAGAGCTTTCATTCTTACTTGAGTTGGCCAAGGCTAAGGAGATGTCAACTAAAGCTATGCGTTCTCTCGATTCACTGATGGGGCATGGAGACAGCGAGGTGGCGCAAGCCGCTGAAAATATCCGCCGCCGGTTAGATCATGCTGATGCCGCTTGGGAGGTGCAGACCAGCAGCCTGGATCAGCAGCTAGATGATGCGATGCACAGCCTGGAGGTTGAGGCAGAATTGGCTGCCCGGATGGAGCGATTAGGTATCTAAATTTCTCTCTTTGCAATTTCAGTTTCACCGCTTTTACCCAGGTTATTGAATGATAGACGGCATAAAAACAGCCATCGTGCATGATTGGCTCAATCAAATTGGTGGCGCAGAGGATGTGCTGGAGACTCTGGTTTCCATGTTTCCTTCAGCTCCAATCTATACCTCGCTTTATTCGCCGGAGAAAATGCCCGCCTTTTATCAAGATTGGAATATACGTACCGGATTTATCGATCGGCTGCCTTTCGCTCATAAGAAGCAGCAGCTTTATTTTCCCCTTTACCCGACTCTTTTTGAACAATTCGATTTAAGCGCATATGACCTGGTTCTGAGCAATAAAAGCGGCTTTTGTCATGGCATTGTGACCGGGGCGCAGACCGTACATATTTGTTACTGCCTGACGCCTACCCGCTATGTATGGCGCTATCATCAATATGCCGAACAAGAAAACCTGGGAAAATTTTTGCGCGCCATCATGCCGCCGGTTTTGACGTACTTACGCCAATGGGATAGGCTGGCGGCCGATCGGGTTGATCATTTCATTGCTATTTCACAAACCATTCGTCAGCGAATCGCCAAGGTATATCGCCGTGATTCTACTATCATTTACCCACCGGTGGACACATGGCGCTTTAAGCCTGGTTCTAAGATTGAAGATTATTATCTCATCGTAGGGCGATTGGTTCCTTACCGGCGGATTGATATACTCATAGAAGCCTTTAACAAAATGGGACGGCCGCTCCTCATCGCCGGTTCAGGACGAGATCAGGAGCGTTTACAAGTATTGGCCGGACCGACAATCGAATTTCTGGGCTATGTCCCTGATGAGCAATTACCTGAATTGATGGCCCGCTGCCGGGCTTTCATGTGGCCGGGTGAAGAAGATTTTGGCATTTCACCCATTCAAGCCATGGCTTCCGGGCGGCCTGTCGTTGCTTTTGCGGCCGGAGGGGCATTAGAAACGGTGATTCCTGGCCGGACCGGAATTTTGTTCCGCCGGCAAACGGTAGAAGATATTATCATGGCAGTTGAATCACTCGACGATATGACGCTTGATGTCGAAGAAATCTGTACATTTGCGCAACAGTTTGATACACAATTATTTAAGCAAAAAATCCAGGATTTTGTCGAAGACAAGTTGGAAGAGAAAAAATTGATTTGAAAAATGGTTTCCTGGATGGGGCGTTTTTCAAAAAAGCGCTTCCGAAAAACCGGATAATCTGGAAGGGGCCGCAACGTAACTGAAATGGAACTGCGACGATATTGGAGCATCTTAAGAAGACGCTGGCTGTTGGTTCTCATTCCGGCACTCATTGTTTTAATTGCCGGGTTGGTTACCTACCAACCGCCACCCCCTGCATATAATGCTGGTGTGCGTTTTATTGTTGGCCAATTGCCTGCCAGCGCTGGCGATCTTTTAGATGAGCAGCGTTATTACAATTGGTTGACTTCGGAATATATCGTCAACGGTTTGACGGATTGGGTGAAAGGGGGTCAGTTCGCCGATGCAGTGAGTTCCTTACTCGCTGAGCAGGGACATGAGATTCCAGCGCCTGCGATCCAGGGCGGGCTTGCGGCCGATAACGCGCGCAGTATGCTCACCATTTCCTTAAACCACGATGATCCCCAGCAGTTGGAAGTGATAATGGACGGGATCATTGCGGTTTTAGTTGAGGAAAACGCGCGGGCTTTACCTCAACTTGGTGGAGAAACGGCCGTCTTGACCCAGTTAGATGATCCGGTAGTCAACCCTTTGCCGGCCGGGATACGCGGCCAACTTGAATTACCTTTGCGAATCTTGCTGGCGATAACTGCTGGAATTGGACTCGCATTCCTGGTTGAATATTTAGACCCGACCATACGCGGCCGCCGTGAGGCTCAACAGCTTGGTTTTGATGTCCTTGGCGAGATTCCCAAAAAGTAAACGAGAGGCAATAAAACGTGGAACTAAGAGATTACATACGAATATTAAAACGTCGTGGTTGGGTTATCATTTTGATGATGGCGCTCACCGCATTGGCTGCATTTGGCTTCAGCCGAATGCAAACAGAGGTGTTTAAATCGACCTTGAATTTGTTGGTTCGCCCCTCACGCACCGATTTTGGACAATCTCAAGCCGCCAAAGAACTGCTGAAAACCTATGAAGCCTGGCTATACAGCAGCTATCGTGCCCAGGCTGTCATCGACCAGCTCCAGCTTGATATGACGGCTCCCGAACTATTGGGGGATGTTGAGGTTGCCTCTGACAATTTCAGCTTCATGGTGTCTTTGGCCGTTGAGAACACCAATCCCAACCTGGCTAATGATATTGCCCGTACCTGGGGAAATTTATTGATCCAGTGGCAAAAAGAAGAAAACGACAAGAATCGACAGGAAGATAGAATCACGATAGAGTTTCGGGATGATC
>JANQGC010000144.1 GCA_028277515.1 Anaerolineae bacterium | reverse complement strand
TTTGAAATGATGCGCAACCTGACCGAACGGCTGCCGGTGATGATCGCTCCGCGCTGGGTCTACACCAACACCCAACCCATCGCCATTCGTGACGTACTTAACTACCTGGTTTCCGCGCTAACCATAGCAGAAAGCAAAGACCAGATTTTTGAAATCGGTTCGCTCGATGTGTTGACCTATGCCGACATGATGATGACCTATGCCCGGCTGCGCGGCCTGCGGCGCACTATTATCCGCGTCCCCGTTCTCACACCCCGTCTCTCTTCCTGTTGGGTCCACTGGATGACGCCCATCTGCGCCGGCCTGGCAACGCCGCTGATCGAAGGTTTGCGCAATGAATTGATCGTGCGCGACGAATCAGCGCGCCAGGTATTTCCGGAAATTACGCCGCTGGATTTTGAAACGGCCGTGCGCCTGGCGTTGGCTCGCGTGGAAGAAGGGGATATCGAGACCTTGTGGAGCGACGCCATCTCTTCCAGCCAGGGGGATAGTCGCCCGGTACACTTTACCCAAGAACAGGGCATGATGATCGAACGCCGCCAGAAACGGGTCAACGCGCCAGCCAAAATCGTCTTTCGCGCTTTTAGCGGCTTAGGAGGCCAACGCGGCTGGCCGCCATACAACTGGCTGTGGCAGATTCGCGGCTTGCTTGACCGGTTGGTTGGGGGTGTAGGGATGCGCCGCGGCCGTCGCCATCCGAACGAACTACGCCAGGGAGAGGCGCTCGACTTCTGGCGCGTGGAACTGGTCAAACCGAATCATCTGCTGCGCTTGCGCGCCGAGATGAAACTGCCTGGCCAGGGCTGGCTGCAATTTGAAGTTCAGGAGAGTGAGAACGGCCAATCCGACCTGGTCCAAACCGCCTATTTTGCCCCCAAAGGCTTATTCGGCTTGATCTATTGGTATGCCATTTATCCCTTACATGGTCCGATTTTTTCAAGGATGATAGACTATGTAACCCAAAGGGCTGAAGAAATGGCCGTCGAAGGAGTTCCAGAAAATGGGGCGCTGGCCTGACTGATTTTAGGGAAAATATGGACATAAAATGACAATTGTCATCACCGGCGCCAGCCGCGGCCTGGGTTATGAAACTGCCCTGGCCCTGGCCGCCGACCATTCACTAACCATCGTTCTTGCCGGACATCATATGCCACGTCTGAATGATGCTATGCAGAATATCATCAATAAGAGCGGCAACGGCAACCTGGTGGCCATGCCCCTAGATTTATCTTCGCTAGATTCCGTCCGCCAATTTACCCAACAATTCAAATCGGCATCTCTGCCTCCGCTTAAGGTTATTATCTGCAACGCCGGCATCTCCAAACCGAGTGTGCAGGAACGTTCGGCCGATGGCTATGAATTGACGTTTGCCATCAACCATTTGGGTCATTTTTTGCTGGTTCATCTACTTCTTGACCAACTGTCCCCACCGGCACGCATTGTCAATGTCAGCAGCGGTGCCCATGACATGGAACAAGTATCCGGACCGATGCAGCCTCCGCGCTATACGAGGGCAGAATGGTTCGCTTATCCTGATCAAGATCCGAATATACTCCAAGATGAGGTCGCTGCCGGTGGTGAGGCGTATGCCAACTCTAAACTTTGCAATGTTCTGTTCACCTATGAGCTGGATCGCCGGCTGCAAGAAGCCGGGCTAAGCACGGCCGAACATCCCCTTACCAGCAACGCCTTTGACCCCGGCCTCATGGCCGGAACGGGACTGGGTCGCGACAGCCAATCGTTCACGCGACTGATGTGGTATTATGTGATGCCGCTGATGTCCCGCCTGTTTTCCTTTGGCAAGACAACGCGGCAGTCGGGAGCAGACCTGGCTTATTTGGCCACAGCGCCGGAACTACAAACGGTCAGCGGCCGTTATTACAGCGGGCGAGAAGCCGTCCAAAGTTCTCCCGATTCTTATGACCGCCGGAAAGCTCTCGACCTGTGGCAGACCAGCATCGAACTGTGCGCTTTGCGGCCGCTAGATTCCCCACTACTCTAACAAAATTCGCCACCGCAAACGCTGGATCAAAGACATTCCTACCTTTGAAGAACAAGGCTACATCTGGGAAGATGTGCAGTTTGTTAGCTGCGGCCGGTTAGAAAGCATTCCCGACGGCCCGCCCATTCCCCCGGATGCCGGCCAGCCCCCTTCATAACCCATGCCCTGGAAAACCCAGGGCAAACCCGCAACGATTATCGCCTTTCAATAAACGGATCTGATTTCGCTCACCCTCCTTGACTCTCCGGTAACAGGAGAGTTTATACTTATAAGCCATTCACGTATTCCGTTATACTACATAACAATATGATTGGAATAAAGGGATTGAAATGGACCACAATCAAAGCGATTTACTTAAGATCGGTGATTTCTCTCAGTTGAGCCAGGTCACAATTAAAACATTACGCCACTATGATTCAATTGGTCTGCTTCAACCGGCCTATATCGACCCATCAAATGGTTATCGCTATTACAGTATCGATCAGCTTCCTCAGATCCACCGAATCATGGCCCTCAAAGGAATTGGTTTATCCCTGGGACAGATCGCCTCATTGGTAGGAGAAGACCTGCCTTCCGACCAAATTAGAGGCATGCTGCGCTTAAGACAGTCAGAAATTGAAGAAAAGGTTCAAACTGCACGCCGGCAGATGGCAATCGTTGAATTCCACCTGCGAATGATCGAGGCCGAAGAAAATTTTCCAGTCTTGGACGTAGTTCTCAAACCGCTGGAAAGAATGCACATTTTGTCACTATTCATTGCCCCAGCGAGTGAAGCCAATCATCCTAACCGATCCATGGGCCAACTTGTCGAGGCTATTTACAAAGCCATTGATAATGGAATCATTCATTATACTGGCGTTTCTTATGATGTATTCCATGGCGAAACCCTCATCCCTTTTGAATCAAAAAAACTGGCAAAACAGCAGCATGAAATCCTTTTAGGCGTCGATAGGACCCAGGAACCGGTTACCCTGGAGGGTTTTGGTCATTTCACTGTGCGTGAGGAGCCGGCGATTAAAACGGCCGCCACCCTGATGGTCACTGATGCCGACATGCCATCCAATATGGAAAAGGTAACTTTGATGCGCCGTTGGGCCATCGCTAATGGCTACCAACCCCGCGGTCTTGTCCGTTATCTGCATTATCGTGGTCCAATGCAAACCTTGAATAAAGATGATTTCCTATTTGAGGCACAGATGCCTTTGCAAGATTAACCTATCGTTATGCATACCGAAAAGCAACCCTTAATTACTACCAACAACTCGATAATTAAATGGAGCATACGGTTCCTAATTTCTATTATTGTCATCCTATCACAAAGTGCAGTTGGTAATATTGAACAGGTTGAAGCGCTCCCTGCCCCATCTGCAGCAGAAGCAGCAACGGTAGATTTTATAGCCCATTCACAATCCTACCTGGATGCGCGCCGGCTGCCGGCGGATATCGATCCCGATCAAGAAATCGCCGAATACCGCACGCCGTTCAGCGCAACCTTTCAAAATGAAGATGGTTCTTTCACCTCTATCCTCTCCGCGCAGCCCATGCATTACCAGTCCGCAGCCGGCGAGTGGGCGGCGATCGATCCCACTTTCCAGACTTCAACGGAGGGTTTTACCGTGCAGCATAACAGCATCCAGACCGGCCTGGGTCTGGATGCTG
>JANQGC010000013.1 GCA_028277515.1 Anaerolineae bacterium | reverse complement strand
ATATTATAGTATATCATAAAAATAAATGCATATCATATTTTTGCAGGATTTCGATCGCTTAGTAAATCTATTAGAACAATAAATGGAATCCGGGTGCAGGGTCATGTTGATCAAACAATCCTTTCTTGAGAAGCATTTTTAAAGAATTTCTATGAATGTTGCCGTTTGAATCGGTATTGTGATATTTAATATGAATGAAATTATTGTCCACTTGATCGGCCGTCCATAAGACAAAACGAATGATTAACAAAGGAGAACTCTTGATGAACAATCTAGGCCAAAGACTACCTGAACTGCCCCTGGATGCCTGGGAAAAAACCAACCACACCTTACATCTCTTCATGCAAATCGTGGGCAAGATTCGTCTGAAATCGACGCCACGTAAAAATCATTGGTGGTTTGTTACCTTATACATTTCTCCAAAAGGGTTTACAACCGATGCCATTCCCTTTGATGATGGATTCGAGACCTTTAAGATAATCTTCAATTTGATCGAGCACCAGGTGGAAGTCATCACCAGCCGCGGCCAAACAGGCAAAATCAAATTAGTCGATGGGTTGAGCGTGGCCGATTTTTATCGTGATCTCCTGGCCATGTTGTACTCATTTGGCATCGAAGTCACTATCCTGGATAAATCTTTTGACATTCCGGGCATTGAGGATGCGCCATTTTCCAGCATGCACGAATTCGCGACCTACCAGAAAGATTACGTTCATAAGTTTTGGCGCATTATGATGTGGGTTGATGGGGTGTTTAAAGAGTTTAGCGGCCGTTCCTACAGCAAGACCAGCCCTGTGCATTTGTACTGGCATCACCTTGATCTGGCTGTCACCCGCTTTTCCGGGCGCAAGGGACCGCCCTTAACCCCGGGCATGCGCATCTCCGATAAGGACGCTTATTCCCATGAAGTGGTCAGCTTTGGCTTTTGGGCCGGCGATCCGCAGGTGCGAACACCCGCATTTTACTCTTACACCTATCCCTCACCTGAAGGACTTGACAAGGAACCGCTACAGCCCCAGGCCGCACAATGGATGGACAGCAACGGCAGCCCATCGGCCACGCTCATGTATGATGATTTGCGCCAGGAAGATGATCCGCGCCAGGCGCTGTTAGATTTCATGGAAAGCGCTTACCAGGGCGGCGCCCGATTAAGCGGCTGGGATATCGAAGCGTTAACCGTCCCGCCTTTGGAGGATCTGTAGAACTATTCTTCACTCTGGCATCCCATCTGTGAGAGGCTACTTTAACAATGAACGGTCGATCAATCGGCCGTTCACATACTTATGCAGCACACTGGCGATCAAGGTCTGGTAGGGCAGTCCTTCCTCCAAAGCGCGTTTCTGAATGGCTTCTAAATCTTTGCTTGAGATGCGAATGTTGATTCGCTTATCCTTTTTGAAGGTGGCGGCTGCGTATTCGCTATAATTTTGAATGCTTTCTTGCAGCTTTGGTATAGATTCCCACTCGCCGGCATCGTAAGATTTTAAGATTTCCTTCTCTTCATCGTCTAATTGTTTTTCATTCATTTTTTGTGCCACTTCGTAAATACTTCTTGGTTGCTTTCCTGCTTGGGATAATCGTTTTTAAAAATACCTCATGTTTATTCTCAATAAATGGAACAAGATATGCATAGTCCTCAATTTCAATAATAAATAATTTTTGATCCTTGTATTTTTCCTGATTAGGATGTGATACGACATCCAGTACCTGTCCCTTCAAAATATAATATACAATTTCCTCAAAAGAAATGCCGCGATTGCGTTTTAAAAGCAGATTTTTGTCTTTGTTCCAAGAAAAATGTTTCACATCATTATTTTATCACAATGTGTGCCGAATGTATACGTTTGCTTGGTTTTAAAAAACCTCTGTGAGCGATTGTGCAACCAAACGCGCGAAATGGATTTCGCGGTTACGAGATTGATGTGGCTTGGTCTACTTGGGGAGGGGTGGCCCATAAGGTGACAATGGCCAGGATGACCAGGAGGGCGATAAACAAGATCAGGGAGAATTGATAGGAACCGGTTTGATCGAAGGTGAACCCCATGATAAATGGACCGATGCTGCTGCCGGCCACCATGGCCAGGGCGATGCTGCCCCGAATGCTGCCCAAATGGGCACGGCCGAAGTAGCGCACCCATACGGTATTATCCACCGCCCCAAACAACCCCTGGCCAATCCCCACAAATAAAGCATACAGTTGGGCCACAATGATTTGATCGGCCTGGCTGAGCAGCCAAACCCCGGCAGCAGTGAAAGCCATACTGCCAGCGGCCAGCCAATTCAAGCGAACCCGGTCGGCTAATGCCCCACCAATTAATTGAGTCACAACCAGAGCGATGGCCAGGATGGTATAAGTTGCCGCCGCATTTGCTTCCGTTAAACCCTGGCTGGTGAAAATAGGCAGGAGATTGAAAAAAATGGCGGTGATGATCATCGCCCAGGCGGCGGTAAAGAAGAGGAGTATCCAATAAGCACGAGTATGGCGGGCTGCGCTCAGGGTGAAGGAATCAGCCTCCCTTGATCCCGCACTGTGGATGGCTGCCTGGGTGGTGGAACGGCCGTCCAATTCCTGCCCCACATCTTGCGGGTGATTTCTATATAGTAAAACCACCAGCGGCAGCATGATCAGCCACACCAGCAAGCCCAAGATCGCATAAGCCCCGCGCCAGCCCAGGCTGTTGATTAACAGCAAAATTAAGGGCGGGATGAAGGCGATGGCTGAGGCCACTGCGGCGCTCATGAAGCCGGCTGCTGTTCCCAGGCGATCTTGAAACCACATGGGCAGCGTGTTGGTGGCCAATAACGAAAGGGCACCTTGCCCCAGCAGCCGCAGCAGGAAAAAGGCAGTGAATAACATCAAAAGGCCGCTGACCTGGGACATAAACAGGCAGGCCAGGCCAAATAATATGACAATAAAAAACATGACCCGGCGGATGCCGAAGCGATCCATCAAACGGCCGATAAAAGGCTGAGGCAATGCCGCCAGCAGCGTGCCCAACATATAAGCGCCCGTGAGCTGGCTGTGGTTTAATCCGAGTGTTGAACGCAGATCAGGATTGAATACTGAGACGCCAAATGTTTGCCCTGGGCTGGTGGCAATAGCCGCTAAAATTGCGACCGGCACCATAATCCAACCGTAATAAAACGGAAGGCGTGCGGCCAGGCGCTGTGAGGGTGTTTTTGAGATGGCGGATAAAGATATTGACAAATTATTACTTTTACTTTAACAAAGAGAAGATTAATTGGACGCTGATTCACGCTGATGACGCTGATTTTTTTATTTTTATTTGCGCAAATCCGCTCTTGTCCGCGTCCTATTTCTAAACTGTCGGTTCGCTAGTTTTATTCAGAAGTCACCGTTAAATCAAATGCATCGCTTCCGGCAAAGAAATCTTCAGCGCGGATGATGACCAGGCCGTCATCTTCAAAGGTATAGGTCAGCGTTTCCGGCCCCGTAAACGCTTCATCGACCTCGGCCAAAATATTGCCATCAATATCACGAATCCGCAGGACGCCATCCCCCTCACCGGCCGCATCTAAGGTCAGGACGATTGTATTCCCGGCCCTGCCTGAATAAAGATAATCGATATGTCCATCCGGCCCGCCAAATTTACCCTGTACCCGGTCCCCAACAGCCAATTCAAATTGGGTGCTTGCCGGACCGAAAATTGCGAAATCATATGCCCCGCTGCCGTCGGCCTGGCCGTCACCATCCTCATCAAGCGTATTGACCTGGAAGTAATAATCACCACCCAGCGGGATCTTTTCGCCAAAGGCGCGGTCGTTATAAACCAGGCCGTAGATCTCTTCGTCGGTCAGAGCATCATAAAGGGCCATATCAAAGATATAATCTGTTTCCGGTTCAACGCTCATGAATACCAGGTCGTCTTGTTCGGCCGTGAAGGGATAGACGTCTTCGTCTCCTTCAGGGTCTAAATCGGCCGTGGAACTGATCATCGATCCGGCCGGACCCTCTAACAAGACATCAAAATTGCCTGTGCCGAAAATGGATGAGACCACAATCACATAATCACCATCAGCCGGTAACCGGGCAGCAACCACTTCGTAATAGTCGCTGTTATCATTGCCGTAAAGGACCAGCGAATTGCCATCAACATCCTGGAAATCAACCCAAACGTCCAGGTCTAAGTCGACTTCCACCAGGAGCAAGGCAATGTCTCCCTCCTGCCCGATGAAGGGTAGGCTCACGACATCTTCCTCGTTTTCAATCGTGCCCAGGTATACCTGCCCATACGTTATCGCGCTCCCATCCGGATCGGAATCGGAAGCGCCACCTTCCGAATTGGAGAACACCAATTCATAGCCGCCACCATCACCCTCCTCCGCGCCGCTGATGATGATATAGTAGGTTCCCGCCGATTGGATTTCCAACCCAAGAATGGTTAATTTGCCCAGAATTTCTTCCGGAGGCGTTTCTACAATGGAATTGCCAAATTCATCCACAACATCCATCGTCAAATTTGTCTCCTCAACAAGGGTCGTCAAGGCAATATCAAACCGTTCGCCGGACAGCCCGATAAAGGTCCAAACCGATCGTTCGCCCGGCGCCAATTTTTCCTGTACGGCATCCCCATTGAACAGCGTTCCCTCAGACTCGGCATCAAGAACCGTGCTATTCAAACTGTCATCGACAACCGGCTCAAATGTTTCAATGGTTCTGCTGATGGCGGCGAAGGTTTCCAGGTAGGATGCGGCGTCTGCTTGAGGCGCAGCACCGAAGGCGACGACACTGTAAGGATCGGCAACAATTAAGGCCAGATAGGCGCTGAGTGGACGGCCGTCGTCGCTGGTCAAAGCCAATGTAGCCGTCGCCGCGTCCCGGCCATTGATCGTCTCAGCCTGTGGGCCGTCTACCAATGTCACATCCTGGCCAAAAGCCAGTTCCTGAAAGCCTTCACTGATAATCGCCACCGGGTCGCGGCTGTCAAATTCTTCTTCCATTTCGGCCGTTGGACCGGATGTAATGACGATAATGCCCCCCTCATCCCCCGGCTCAGGTTCTTCCAACAACTCGGCAGAAGATGCGACCATAGCCAGGCCGGCAAGGTCCGAGGCCGCCCAATCATCCGGGTGGCCGAAGCGAAAGCCGCCGGTTGGGCTTTCAAACGGGACAAAATCGGCCGTGGGGTCCGGTGTAGCCGTCGGCAGCATGGTTGGGGAAGGGACCGGCGTTGGCTCATCTGTGGGAGCCGGTTCATCGGTAGGTGATACTTCAACTTCCGGCGTTTCCGCCGGCGCACCGATGTTAGATTCGCTAGAAGCGCCGGATCCTGGTGTGGACTGATCACTGATCACGGCCGGTTGGTTTCTTGTACAGCCGGCAAAGGCCAGACAAAAGGTAAAACCGATAAATGAAACAATAATTTTGTGGCGCATAGGTCCTTACCTTCATTAGGGATATTATTATTTTACAATTAGCTACACAGAATTTTAATGGGTATGAAATGAGGCGTCAACCAGTAAGAATGCATTGGGTGTGGTTACTTTTTGTGTATGATTTGAGTTGACATGAAATTCGATCGCTACAATGCCTCGATCATTGTTGTAGTGGCGGGACAGGCGGGGCAAAGCCTTACCGGAAACCCTGAACTAGCCATCCCGCCTGTCTCGCCCGGCAAGACACCGCTTGGTTGTGAAGGATGAGCCGGCGCGGTGGGCAGGTCATGGTTATGGTAATATCATGCCGCGCCGGCCCATCCCTACCATTGGACGGCCGACCCAAATCGAACCCTCCAGTCTTACACAATTTATAACTGCACCCGAATGTGTTTCAAGTTGCGATAATCCGCATTGACTGATCGCTGCCCTATCAGTTTCATCAGCCGGAAGGATTGATGAACGAGATCTCTCAACTTCAACATTTTGGATTAAAATAGAGGCTGGCAACCAAAGTGGATGAATTGTGTTCTAATAGACACTAAGTTTCCAGGAATATTAAGAAGTTTTGCATCATATTTGTCATTTTTTTCCGTGGGATTTCCGGAGGTATAAGAAAATGAAAATTGACAAATCTTTCGAATATTTACTTAAAGGCAATAAAATATGAACAATACCATTATGCTCCTGCGTGGGATTAATGTCGGCGGCCATAATAAGCTGCGAATGCAGGATCTACGCTCGCTTTTGGAAAATCTAGGGTTGGAGAATGTGCGGACATATATTCAAAGCGGCAATGTGGTTTTTCAGGCCGATTCCCGTTCAAAAGAGCAGCTAACGCAAGAAATCAGCGCGGCGATTCAAACGCAGCATGGCCTCAGCCCGCGCATTCTGTTGCTAAACGAAGAAGAGTTTGTCGCGGCCGTGGAAGGAAATCCCTTTCCGGAGGGAGAAAGCGAGCCGAAAAAACTGCACTTCTTTTTCCTGGCTGAACCAGCGGCCAATCCTGATATTGAAAAAATGGAAGCATTGAAGAAGGAGAGTGAGCAGTATCAATTGGATGAGCAGGTGTTTTACTTTTATGCGCCGGAGGGCATCGGCCGATCCAACCTGGCCGCAGCGGCCGAAAAACTGTTGGGCGTTCCCACCACAGCTCGCAACTGGCGCACAGTCACAAAAATCAAAGAGCTGCTAGGGCGCGGGTAACGCGGATGAAAAATGAGCGGCTTCTCTCGATAACTTATGACCTATTACTTGTTCAACCGGCTACCAGGATGTCGACATAAAAAATTTAGGGCTTAAGGAAATAGTATGGCGTTAAAGAAAACAGAATTGTACAGCTCCCTCTGGCAAAGCTGCGACGAACTGCGCGGCGGCATGGACGCCTCGCAGTATAAGGATTATGTACTGACCATGCTCTTTTTGAAGTATGTTTCCGACAAATATGCTGGAGACCCTTACGGCCTGATCCAGGTGCCGCAGGGTGGCTCATTCGCTGATATGGTCGCCCTCAAAGGCGACCCGGAGATCGGAGACAAGATCAACAAGATCATCGCCCGCCTGGCCGAAGCCAACGAACTGCGCGGCGTGATCGACATCGCCGATTTCAACGATGAGGACAAGCTCGGCCGTGGCAAGGAAATGGTCGACCGCCTCTCCAAGCTGGTGGCCATCTTTGAAAGGCTGGACCTGCAGGCCAACCGTGCCGGAGGCGATGATTTACTGGGTGATGCCTATGAATACTTGATGCGCCACTTCGCCACCGAATCGGGCAAGAGCAAAGGCCAGTTTTACACGCCGGCCGAGGTCTCGCGCATTTTGGCCAATGTGCTCGGCGTTTCCAGCCAGACACGCCAGGACCAAACCGTTTATGACCCCACCTGCGGTTCCGGGTCACTGCTGCTGAAAGTGGCTGATGTAGCCCCGCGTGGGCTGTCCATTTACGGCCAGGAGATGGACAACGCCACCGCCGCGTTGGCGCGCATGAATATGATCTTGCACAGCAACGAAACAGCCGTAATCCGGCAGGCCAATACCCTGGCCTCACCCCATTGGACCAAGCCGGACGGGAGCCTGGAGACTTTCGACTTTGCTGTAGCCAATCCTCCCTTTTCCTACAAGGCATGGCGCAACGGCC
>JANQGC010000360.1 GCA_028277515.1 Anaerolineae bacterium | reverse complement strand
TCGTACCGTAACCGCGAAATCATTTTTCGCGCTCTGGCGTATGCACAAGAACGCGATTGTGAAATCGCGGTTACGAATCTGACTTTGGAACTGCCCTGTTGTTCTACGGGCTATACTTTCTCAAATAACTCATACCGTGTAAAATGCAGGAAACTTAATCGCGATAAAACAGGGAGTTTAAGCGTTATGATTGCCATTCAACAGATCAGAAAAGATCCAACCGCCTTGAGCGAGGCACTGAATAAACGTGGGCTGGACCTTTCTTTTGACCAGTTCCTGGAGTGGGATGATGAAAGACGCCGGTTGATCCAGGAGAGCGAATCCTTAAAAATGCAGCGCAACCAGACCAATGATCGTATTAAAAAGCTGCGTTCTGAGGGGGAATCAATCGTTGATGTGGTCGCGGAAATGAAAGATATTTCGGCCGAAATCAAGGTCCTGGACGGTGATCTGGCAGACATTAACGAGCAGATTCAAGAATTCCTGATCAGCCTGCCCAATATTCCCGATGAGGAAGTTCCGCCGGGCGGCAAAGAAAACAATGTGCCGGTCAAGCAGTTCGGCGAACAACCACAGTTTGATTTCCAGCCGAAAGATCATGTCGATCTGGCCACGGATTTAGGCTTGATCGATTATGAGCGAGGCGTCAAGCTGGGCGGGTCCGGTTCCTGGATATATATCGGAACAGGGGCGTTATTGGAATGGGCACTGCTCAACTACTTCATTGAAGAGCACCTGAAAGATGGTTATACGTTCATGCTGCCGCCCCATCTGCTGACCTATGAAAGTGGCTATGCTGCCGGGCAGTTCCCTAAATTTGAGGAGGATGTCTACCTGCTCAATTATGAAGTCGGGGGCAAACCACTTTTTCTACTGCCAACGGCCGAAACGGCGCTCGTCAATTATTACCGGGATGAAATCATTCCCGAAGAAGAACTGCCCGTAAAGCTTTTCTCCTATACCCCCTGCTATCGGCGCGAGAGCGGTGGCTATCGCACCTCCGAGCGCGGAACCTTACGCGGCAGCCAGTTCAATAAAGTGGAAATGTTCCTCTACACTCATCCCCGGCAGTCGGAGGAACTGCATCAAGAACTGGTGCGTAAAGCAGAAGTTCTAGTCGAAGGATTGGGTTTACATTACCAGACATCCTTGCTGGCGGCCGATGATATGAGCGCGGCCATGGCCAAGACCTATGATGTGGAAGTCTGGATTCCCAGCATCGGCTATAAGGAAGTCAGTTCAATTTCCAACGCCCGTGAATACCAGGCGCGCCGCGGCATGGCGCGCTATAAAGATAAAGATTCGGGCAAAAACCGCTACATGCACACGCTCAACGGCTCCGGTTTGGCCACCAGTCGCCTGGTGCCGGCTATCCTGGAACAGTTTCAGCAAGCAGACGGCAGCGTGCCCGTGCCTGAGGTTTTACGACCGCGTCTGGGGCTTGATGTGTTGCGGCCGGGAGAGTGAGTGGCGAGTCAAGCAGTGGACAGTAAACAGTTGTCAGTAAACAGTTGTCAGTAAACAGTGACTGACCACTGCTCACTGTTTCACTGATTACTGCCCACTGACCCCCGACCACAATTTGATTTCTAACCCTTGAGACGTGTACAATGGGGCGGCGAGATCAGCCCACGGATTACGGGTCCATTCATCATGTCCGAAAGAGAAGATCTGGAACAAGCTATCGCCACGGTAGAAGCGCAGCGGTCCGCTTTAGGGGATGCTGCCGTTGATTCCGTGCTACAGGAACTACGCAGACAATTAGCCACCCTACCGGCGGCCGGTGAGGATGAAGAGGCCGAGGAAACCTCCGGCGGCGAACGGCGCATTGTCACCGTTCTCTTTTGTGATGTGACCGGATCGACCGCCCTTGCCGAACGGATGGACCCTGAACAGTGGACGGAGATCATGGACCAGATCTTCGAATATCTGATTGAGCCGGTGGATCTCTATGATGGGACCGTCGTCCGTCTCATGGGAGATGCTATCCTGGCCCTGTTTGGCGCACCGGTCGCCCATGAAAACGACCCACAGCGGGCTGTGGCCGCCGGGCTAGGCATCTTAGAGAATATCCGGCCTTATCGCGAGGAACTGCGCCGCAGCCAAGGCATTGTTTTTAATGTACGCGTCGGCATCAACACCGGTTTGGTCATCACCGGACTGGTTGGCTCCAAGCTCTATGAAGAGTATACGGCGCTTGGCGACGCGGCCAACATTGCCGCTCGAATGGAACAAACGGCCGTTCCCGGCACTATCCAGATTTCTGAAAAAACCTACCGGCTGGTCGCTGATGAATTCGATACGATGCCCCTGGGTGAGATCCATGTCAAAGGCAAAAGCAAACCGGTGCAAACCTACCGGGTGATTGGCCGCAAGAGTGAGTCTGCTCCCACCCGCCAGAAATTTAGCCAGAAAATCAACTCCAATCTTGTCGGCCGTTCGCGCGAATTGCAAACTATTCAGTCTGCCCTGGCTAGGCTGACAAAAGGGGAAGGTAGTATCCTAACCGTTACCGGAGAAGCCGGGGTGGGCAAATCACGCCTGATCGCCGAAGTGCGCCATGAGGCCCAATCAATCAACTGGCTGGAAGGACGCACCCTTTCCTATGGACAGACCATCAGTTACCGGCCTTTCCAAGAGATCATCTGGCATTTTAGCGGCATTAGCGAAGACGACAGTGAGCAGAGGGCACTGGCCAAATTAAGAGTCAAACTAAATCAGCTGTTCGGTACTGAGACTACCGATGTCCTGCCATTTATCGCCCGCTTGATCACCCTTGACGTCAAAGGAAAAGATGCGGAAAAAATAAAACTCCTGGATGGCGAAGCGATGGGCCACCAGATTTATATGACCACGCGTCGCTTCTACAATCGCATGGCCCAGGAGCAGCCCACCGTTTTAGCCTTTGAGGATTTTCATTGGGCTGATGAATCATCAGCTCGTCTATTAGAACATCTGCTGCCCCTGGTTAAAAAAGCCCCGATATTATTTTTAATCAGCGGACGGCCGTATCGCCATTCACCGATGACAAAAATTTGCCAGGCAGCTCTGGAAGCGTATCCTGGCCAGACTAGAGAGATTTCCCTTGGGCCGCTTTCACCGCAGGACAGTAAGCAGTTGGCGCGAAACTTGCTGGAAATTGACCGCCTGCCTGAAGATGTCCAGACCATGATTGTCAGCAAGGCCAGCGGCAACCCCTTTTTCCTGGAAGAAATTTTGCGCAGCTTAATCGACACTGGGGTTGTCGTTTATGACCCCGTATCCGCCCATTGGCAGGCCACGCGAAAAATTCAATCCTTCGCCATTCCCAACACCGTGCAGGGAGTGATCATGGCCCGCGTTGACCGGCTGGATCGTGATGTACGCCGCGTGCTGCAGGCCGCATCGGTTATCGGCCGCAGTTTTTATTACCGCGTCCTGGAGCAGGTTCATCCGGTGGATTCTCCGATAGAGGAGCACCTGACCGAATTAGAGCAGGTAGATTTGATCCGGGTCAAACAGGCTGCCCCTGAATTGGAATATATCTTCAATCACGCCCTGGCCCAGGAGGCAACTTACCAGAGCATCCTCTTTCGCAAGCGGCGGGATCTGCACTTTCAGGTGGGAGAGGCCATCGAAAATCTTTTTGCTGAGCGTTTGGAAGAATTTTACGGGGTTCTGGCCTATCATTACGCACGCGCTGAGGAGTGGGACAAAGCACAGGAATACTTGTTTAAGGCGGGCGACAAGGCCAACCAGGTAGCCGCAGATGCGGAAGCATTGGCCCATTATCAGCAGGCGCTGTCCGCTTATGAACGCGTCTTTGGCGATGAATGGGACCCTGTGCAGCGGGCCGTCCTGGCCAGAAAGATGGGTGAAGCGCATTTCAGACGCGGCGATCACGAACGGGCGCTCAGCCAGTTTCAGCAGGCGTTTCACTTTCTCGGCCGTCCGGGCATTCCACCGCCACACCTGGCTACTGTCCTGGCCCTGGGCATAGAAACAATCGTGCAGATTGTCCACCGCTTGCTGCCCTCGTGGTTTGTCAAGCCCGGCAGTTCGGAAGTCAGCCCTGAAGTTGAAGAAGAAGCGCGGCTGCATAACCTGCTGGGTTGGATCTTTTTATTCACTGAACGGGAACGGTTTCTATGGGCTTCGCTGCGCCGCTTAAATTTTGCGGAAAGGTGTGGCTATGCACCTGGAATGGCCGCCGGTGGAGCGGCCGTCGGTGTGGTTTGGGATATGATTCCCATGATCAACCTGGCTAAAGGATACCATCGCCGGGCATCTTACCTGGCTAACCAATCGGGCAGTCTCAACGCGCTGGGTATCTCCAACCAGGGATATGGCTTCCATGAATTGAACCTGGGCAACTTCGACCAATCCATTGCTTACGTGCGCCGCTCAGAAGAGGTGTTCCGCCGGGCGGGCGAGCTGCACGGTTTAGGTAACGCACTCAATTTGCTGGCCTTCAACCAGATACACCAGGGGCATCTGGAGGAAGCGTATATCCATATCGAGGAGCTTCTATATACCGGCAGAGATGGCGCTGACCGGCAGTTGATCTGTTGGGGCAATATTACCTGTGGTGTTGCCAATAAACGGTTGGGGAATCTGGAGCAAGCCGAAGAGAATTTATTGATGGGCCTGGATCTGGCCGACAAACTCCCCGATTATTACTGGAAAATATTAGGGCAGGGCTATTACGGACGGTGTTTGCTGCGCCAGGGACGGCTGGATGAGGCCGTGGTTGCCCTGGATGAGGGGCAGCGTGTCCATCAAAAACGAGGTATTGGTGGGCCGGCGCTCTTCAACTTACGGGCTATCCAGGCCGACACCTATTTATTCGCTGCGGAACAGTCAGATGGGTCAGAGCGGAAAAAGTGGATGAATTTGGCGGCGAAAGCTCTGAAAGGGACCGCCAAACTGAGCAAGGGTTATCGCCTGTGTTACGCCGAGAGCCAAAGGCTGCATGGTACACAGTTTTGGTTGCGAGGTAAAGCTGAAGAAGCGCAAGCCGCCTGGCAGCAAAGTATTGATATGGCGCAACAGCTCAATATGCAATATGAATTGGGGCTGACTTACATGGAAATGGGACTTCGCCTGCAGGACGCCAACCTGTTGGGGCTGGCGGAGTCGATTCTTTCCCAGATCGGGGCAAACTGGCACCTGTCGCAGTTGAGAATGAGCGTTATAAAGTGACAGTCACTTGCCAAGTGACTGTCACTTCTCAATAACATGTCCGAAATAGAAACGCTTAAGAACACCATTCAAACTATTGAGAGCCAGAGAAGCAGCCTGGGCGATGCGGCCGTTGATCCGGTGCTGGAAGGTTTGAACCGCCAACTGGCAGAATTAGAAGAACAGGAGCAGAAACGCCAGTTGGCCATCGCTGCGCAATCGACGGGGGGCGACCGGCGAATTGTCACGGTTTTGATTTGTGATGTGGTTAGCTCGACGGCAATGGCTGAAAAAATGGACCCGGAAGCGTGGACCGAGATTATGGATGAGGCTTTTGGACATTTCAGTGAACCGATCAGCCGCTTTGAAGGTAATATCATCCAGTTCATGGGCGATGGCCTTCTGGCCTTTTTCGGCGCACCGAAAGCCCATGAAGATGATCCCCAACGAGCCGTCATGGCCGGGCTGGCGATCCTGGAAAATATCCAGGACTTACGGGGGCGGGTACGGCGCGAGTACGGCCTTGATTTTAATGTGCGCATCGGCATCAACAGTGGCCTTGTTGTCACCAGCCATCTGCGCTCGCATGGTCCCGGTGAGTTTCAAGCGTTGGGCGAAGGGTATCGTGTGGCCGCTGTGATGGAACGTTCGGCCGATCCCGGAACGGTGCGGGTTGCTGACCATACGTATAAGCTGACGGCTTTATATTTTGATTATGAGCCGCAGGGGACAGTCAATGTGCCCGGAAAAAGACGGGCTGTGCGCGTATTTCGCGCTCTCAGACCACGAAAGACGAGAGGAAAAAGGAAAGGGCTTCAGCCTTATGGCATCACCTTTCCGCTGACCGGTCGGGAGGAAGAAAGTGAGGCGGGTTGGGCGGCCGTTTCTCAGTTATTATTTGGCCGGGGTGGTTTCCTTTACATATGTGGCGAGGCCGGCATTGGCAAATCTCGCCTGATCGATGAGCTTCAGCAGCACAGCCAGGGACCGGATCTGATCTGGTTAAACGGCCGTTCCCTCTTCTCCGCCCAAAATATTAGCTACCGGCCTTTCCAGGAAATGCTGCGCCAATATGCGAACATCTATGAAGAAGACAACGAGGAAAGAGCCTGGCAAAAATTAGAACGGGCTGTGCGGGCATTATTTCCGCGAGATATTGCCGAAATCCTGCCTTACCTGGCCGGGTTGATTGGTATGGAAGCACGCGGCATCTATGCTGAACGGGTCAAGTTCCTGGATGGGGAGGCGATGCGCGATCAGATCCTGGTAGCCACGCAGCGCTTTTGGGAACGGTTGGCCGAAGTTCGACCCTATGTTCTCGTTTTTGAAGATTTGCATTGGATTGATGCCTCATCTGCCGGAATGTTGAAAAGTATGCTTAAGCTGCTACCCTATGCCCGCTTGCTGATCATTGGTCTGGGCCGCCCGGATTTGAACCGCGCGGCGGCCGAATTACAGCAAGAAGCGATCAGCCAATACGGTGATTTCTACCAGGAAATCCTCCTTGGTCCGCTTTCCGAGGTGAACAGCCGGAAACTCGTAAGCACCCTGTTAGCTGACGATGCACGCAGCGTACGCACAAAGGAAATGGTCGTGCGTATCGCCGATGGCAACCCATTTTTCATGGAAGAAATCCTGCGCGATCTCATTGAGGAGGGAGCGATTACCCCGGCGGCGAACGGCCGTCATTGGCAGCCCACCCGGCGCATGGACACGCTGCATATCCCTAATACTGTCCAAGGGGTGATCACGGCGCGTATTGACCGTTTGGATGATGGACCGAAGCGAGTGCTGCGCGCCGCGGCCGTGATTGGACCGGCCTTTCAGAGGAATGTGCTGTCTGCCGTATTGGGTTCTGAACAAGATCTGGATGCGCACCTGGCTCAATTGCAAACGGCCGAATTGGTCGGTCCTGTCGAAAATGATCAAGATGTCACCTATATCTTTAAGAGCGCCCTGGCCCAGGAAGTCACATACAGTAATACCTTGCTGCAAAAACGTCGTGAACTACATCTAAAAGTAGGCCAGGTCATGGAGACGATATTTGCTGATCGGCTGGAAGATTTTTATGGGTTGTTGGCTTATCATTTTGCCCAGGCCGAAGCCTGGGAATCGGCGCAAAAGTATCTACTGAAAGCTGGGGATCAGGCCGGTTTGGTCGCAGCCGGGGTAGAGGCCCTGGACCAATACCAGCGCGCACTGCTCGCTTATGAACATGCGATGGGTGAGACCTGGGATAACTTGCAGCGGGCTGAAGTGCAACGCAAGATGGGCGAGGCTTATTACAGTCTCGGCCGCCTGCCGGAAAGCCGTGAGTATTTCCAAAATGCGCTTCAGCTCCTGGATCGACCGCTACCACAAACCCGGCGAAGCCTGTTTGTGGCCTTAACCCGGCAGATCATCCGCCAGAGCGCACACCGGCTTTTCCCCCGCCTGTTCCTGGGCCGGGCCGGGCAGACGGAGGTGCAGGCGCTGCGCGAGGCGGTTCGTTGTTATGACCATTTGGGTATCATTTATTATATCCAGGGGGAAGCAGCTTCCTCAATTTATGCATCGTTGCGTGCGCTCAATTTAGGGGAACCGGCCGGTCCGTCGCCGGAACTGGCGCGCGCATACGCTAACAGCCTGATCGCTGCCGGATTGATGCCCCCGCTGCGCTTTATGGCCGATCGCTATGCCCAATTAGCCCTGGAAACGGCGCAGCATGAGCAGGATTTGGCTGCCCAGGCCTGGGTCCACCAGTTGGTAGCGATCAATAATACCGGCCAGGCGCGTTGGGCGGAAGCGATTGAAGCGGCCGAAGTGGCGATGCAGCTCAATGAGCGGATCGGCCGTCTGCGCTGGTTAGAAGAATGCACAGGGGTGTTGGGACAGACGCTTCATTATCATGGCGAATTCAACCGCAGTTTAGAGCTGTATCGCCGTATGATAAAATCCGCGACGAAAAGAGGGGATGAGCAGACTCAAATTTGGGGTCTTGCCGGACAATGTGAAACGTATTTGCGCCTGGGTGGGTCGAATGTCCTGCAAGAAATCGACATTTGCCTGGAGCGCTGCCAGGAATTATTAGGGCAATACCGCTACCGTAACCGGCCGGATGAGATCCAGGTTTTCAGCCTGATGGCGCAATTGGCTTTAAGACGCGGGGAATGGATCAAAGCTTACCGCGCGGCCCGGCAGGTAACCGAATTAATTGCGGTGGAATGGCCGCCGAGCACCTTTTATTCTTTTGAAGCGTATGCCGGATTGCCTGAGGTTTACCTGACATTGTTGGAGGCGCAGAAACAGCGTGAATTCAGGGCGCCTGCCGGTGATGACCTGCCTGAGCAGGCTGGCCAGGCTGTGCGTGACCTGCGCAACTTCTCCCGTGTTTTCCCATTTGCCCGGCCCAGGGCTGTTCTCTGGCAAGGGTGCGAAGCATGGAGTCGTGGAAAAGAGCGACAGGCCAGGCGAACCTGGGAGAAAAGCCTGAAACAGGCACAGCGGTTGGATATGCCATATGATGAGGGTCAGGCCCACCTGGCGCTCGGCCGTTATTTGCCGGCCGGCCATCCTGCTTGCATAGAGCACCTGGAAGAAGCGATCAGAATTTTCTCCGAACTTGGAGCCGGATGGGACCTGGCGCAGGCGCAGGGAGCGTTGTAAGTATTTTTTTAAAACCAACACTTTATGAATGTAAGTAGGCATCCTCCTTTACACAAACTATCGCAGCACCCATCGGCAGCTTATTGGCGAAACGGCCGTTACACGTTACCCTTGATGATATTGATTCTTCCCAACCTATCGTTTTCTCGAAAATGAGAATTATTTGGGAATATTGGTTTACAAATAATGGAGTTAACAAATGACCAACCATATTTATAAAACAATTGAACTAACCGGATCTTCCCCTAACAGCAGCGATGATGCGATTCGCAACGCCATTGCCAAGGCCAATGAAACGGTGCGCAACCTGCGCTGGTTCGTGGTCACGGAAACGCGGGGCATGATCGACAATGGCCAGATCGGTCACTGGCAGGTGACCCTGAAGGTGGGGTTCACGCTCGATTAGGATAAAGATTCGTTTTTTCTAAGCAGGCATTGGAAAATGCCAAGAAAATCAAATTACATTTTATCCTTTGGCGCGCCGACGGAGAGGGAGGGCATTGGATGCCTTTCAGCCGGTGCGCGAACGAATGATAGACAGCATCGAGTCGACAGAATGACGGGGCATTCGTACAGGGCAGTTCCAAAGTCAGATTCGTAACCGCGATTTCACAATCGCGTTCTTGTGCATACGCCAGAGCGCGAAAAATGATTTCGCGGTTACGGTACGA
>JANQGC010000310.1 GCA_028277515.1 Anaerolineae bacterium | reverse complement strand
ATTGAGGGTTGGATGAAGTATTGCTGCCCGTCGCTGACACCCACAATTTGCAGGGGGTATTCTTCTTCGACAGTGCCCTGGGTAGCGTTGACGACCAGGGTGTCTCCAACACCCAGGCCGGTACGCAGAGCGACATTTTCGCCAATGATGGCCTCATTGGCGCGCAGGCTGCTGAGCTTACGGCCGTCGTTTACGAGCGGTTCGCCGGGTCGGCCGGGTTCGACGCCGATCAGAGAAACAGACTCCCGCTCCGTCGCGCCGGGGTAGGTTATAAAGACCGAACTGGTGCCGATGGCCCCGGCATCGGCGATCCCTTCGAGGCGGCGGATATCGTTCATGGAGGAACGCCCGACCTGGCTGGCGGCGATGGAGAGGTTGGCCTGATCCTGGTAAAGGACCAGTTCACCGTCTAATTTGCTGATGAATTCCTTGTTGCCGTTGGACAACCCTTCACCCAGGCCGGCCAGGAAGATGACCAGCAGGGTGATCAGAGCGATCACCAGGCTGACGAGCAGGTAACGGCCGCGCAGCCGCCACAGTTCTTTGAATGCCAGGAATATGGCAACGGATATAGTCATAAGGGGCTAAGTATAGCAATCTTCGTCGCAGAGAGAAATAATCAAATGTTTTTCCGATTTTGACATTTGCGGTAGATTTAGCTTATGAAGAGGCCATTATCTTGGATTGAGCGATCCAATAAGATGCTTTATTGGTTAGATGGATAAATTCTCACTCCTGCCCTTGCTGCAAAGCTTGCCATATTTTGCGCATGTCCCGGCACCTTCCCTGGAACATATCGCCTATCAGGCGGTTCCCCGGAAGTTTGCGCCAAACGAGATGATTTTTTTAGAGGGAGAACCGACAGCCGGCTTATGGATTATTGAGGAGGGGCAGGTCAAAGCCTTTAAACTTTCACCTGATGGCCAGGAATATATTTTAAAGTTCTTCGGTCCGGGAGAAATATTTAATAAATTGGCTGCGCTGGACAGCGGTCCCAATGCGACCAGCGCGACGGCTATGACGGAAGTGACGGCCTGGATGATTTCAACCGAGGTTTTTAGCGAAGCCCTGCAAAAGGATCATGAGCTGGCCCTGGCTGTTTTGCAAGGTTTGGTGGAGCGGGTGCGCGACCTGGTGGATAAGGTTGAAGACCTGGCCTTGCGACCGGTGACGGCCCGGTTGGCGCGGTTTTTGCTGGAGCAGGTAGAGGATCCGGTACTTGCCCATCCGGCGGTCACGCGGGCGCTTATCGCTAATCACCTGGCGACGACGCCGGAATCAATCAGCCGCTCCTTACGCACCCTGGAAGAAGCAGGAACCATTCGCTTTGATCGCCATCGTATCATTGTCATCCAACCGGAGCTGCTGCGAAAAATGGCTCAACAAAAATAAGCTATGGGCAAGAAGATTACAGGGCGTAGGGTTCTTGATTTGGATCAAGTACAGGGTGTTGATATGAAGGTATGCTTGTTTTAAGACAAATATTAGGATTGTTTCCGGTAGGGTCGGCCGAGCGGCCGGCGCCGGGACGACGAAAGAAAGGGGTATGCCTATGACCTATATCATTACCCGGCTCTGTTTGCGCGATACCGCCTGCGTGGATGTATGCCCGGTAGAATGTATGGTGTTGGGACATCCAGAGGAAGAGTGGCCCTGGTTGTATATTGACCCTGATACCTGCATCGATTGCGGCGCCTGTGTGCCGGAATGTCCCTATGAAGCGATCTTCCCTGAGGAAGAGGTGCCTTTTGAATATGAGGCGCCGCCGGGCGTTTGGATCAACGATACGAAAGAATTGTTGCCGGACGGCCAGCCGTTTGAAGGGGAGATTGATGGTTTGGAAGTCAAGTTGTTGAATGCAAAGCAGCTTGAAGGTGGTGAAGTCCTGGACCTGACCGAAGATATTCCACCGAATTATGATTTCTTTGCTTTAGGACCGGGATACGACGCGCTGGATATGTAGCCGAAGTGTGGGGGCTGCCGCAAGAATCATGAAGGCGGCCCCTATTTCGTAAGGCCAGTAGAATAAGGACCATTATATTTGTAGGAGACGGTCAATGGTTAAGTCGTTATGGTTTCCCCAAATTGACGAGGATGGTTGTACGGGCTGCGGTGATTGTATCATTGCTTGCCCGACCGATGCGTTGGAATTGGTCAGGGGCACGGCCGTTCTGGCCGATCCGGAAGCATGTAATTACTGTGGCTATTGTGAGGCCATATGCCCTGAACGGGCCATTGCCATTCCGTATAAAATTGAGCTAGCTGCGAGCCTTTAGGTGCTATCGTGGGGTTTGAAAGAGCCAATCCTCAACCGTTTTCATCTTGATCGATACTCACGCCGATTTTAGTGAAGATTTTATTTTTAATTTGCAGATCATATATCTGCCATTTTAAGTCCAGAAAGCTCTGGCTATGATTGCCTGATAGAAAGCCGATAGGGATTTCAAAGCCGCCAGCCGCCGCCTTGCCGCCACCAAAAAAACGACCTTCCTCATCTTTGCCCAATACCTCTTTGATAAATGAATCAGGATCTATGGTGATTTTGGAGGTGCGCATGGAGCCAACGACGGATTCACCCTGATCTTTGGTAACTACGATGGCGTAAATGATTGCCGTATGCACATTGGCTTCGGACAGCAGGAAATCGGCCGCCTGGGGGATTGCGTCCCGCTCTTCGGCGCGCAAATAGCCAATGCCGGCGATGGAATAATTTTCCACCAGGACACGATTGTCTAAGGAGATATTGATTGCATCCATCACCTTGCGCGAATGGGACTGGCTCATGATTTGGGTTAAGGTGTCGGAGTCGGCGATGGGACTTAAAATAGCGGCCGCTTCAAAATCTTCCTTGTCGGCGTTAATAAAATTGCCGGTGTCGGAGATCAGGCCATGCATGAGCGCCGTGGCTACGGTGACATGTTCTTTTTCGGCCGAATCTAAAGGGATCGGAATTTGAGCCAGGTACTCGCTGTAGATGGTGGCTGTTGAGCCTACAGAGCGGATGTCGCTGAACTGTGGTTCGAGGATGTCCTGTTTCTCATGGTGGTCGACTACGAGTAAAACCGGTACGCTGGCTGTTTCCAGGGCCGCTACGATTTCGGCGCTGTTGCCACCCTGGTTATCAACGAAGACGGCCGCGTCGTAGCCCTCCGGCAGTTCTCCCTCGAATTTTATGAGATCGATATCTAAAAGACGGACCAGGGAGATATTTTGGGCGTGGCTGATACGGCCGGCGTAAATGATGTCGGCCGCAATATCGAAATGGGCGCTGATCAGCTTATGGGCATAAGCGGCGGCGATAGCATCAGGATCGGGATAATCATGCATGACGATGAGATGCTTCTCGCCTTTATGCTCGGATAGAATCTGTTTAATATCAAGTTTATCAGGCGCTTTTTCCGGGGTTGTTTTTTCCTGGCTCATACTATCTCTTCCGCAATTTAAAATCAACCTGTACCTGGCCACCTTCGACCAGGGCATTGGCCTTTCTGACCCTGGCCGGCAAAGCGATGAAATGGGAGCCATCTCCCATCGGCAGTAACGAGGTATCCCAGGTAACAGGTCCCACAGTTGCTGTCACCGCGACCAACCCCCGGTCAGCCAAATGATTGACTTCTTCGGTTATCTCTTGCGGCACGCGCACATAGTGCCATCCCCCCTTCTGAGGAAATAATTCTATCTCGTTTTGGATGGTGTACTCTTTTTGTTCCATTTTTACAGTCGTCCGCGGTATTAGTTTGATCGTTTCTCCGTTATTCTAGCAAAGGGGATCGCCGGAGTAAATGCGAAATTTTGGCGCATTTGCCTGAAGAAATTAAAAAAGAGGCACAATAGTTGAATCTACAGACCTTTGGCGCGGATGGTGTTGTTAATATCCACGTTATAGGCCACATCTTCAATTTCGATTTTCAGCCACGGCGTGCCCTCATCAGCCCAGGTGACGGATGAATGGTGGGGAATCTTGATGCCCTGGAACTCGGTCCAGGATTGGATTTCTAGCAGCCAGGGGATTTTTTCACTGTCGGCGGCATCCCGGTAACGTAAGGCTTCCAGGCTGGTGATCAAGCCGCTTTGGGAGTCGAACTTGACGGTGAAGCTGTCCTCACTTTCTTCAAAGGGCACGACCAGCCGGGCGGTTGTGTCGTCGATGGCCTGCCAACGGACGCGAGGGTCGGTCAGGAAGATGGAGGGCAGGAAGATGGATTCACCCCAGAGGCCCAGGTTGGCGGCCATGTTTAATTTGGGTTCATTTTCGATCACACCTACGGGCAGTTCCATGCGTGCCCGGCCGTCAAGGTAACGTTCGTTAACCTTGAGCAGGGGGATGCCGAAGAGGGTGCTCTCGATGTAGTGGCGGTAACCCTGGCCGGCGTCGTGGGTGAAGCGCAGGCGGGAGGGGAAGGTGATGCCGTTGAAGCGCAGTTTTCCGCGATAGGCCAGAACGGCCGATTCGATGACCGGCACCTCGTCGCCCATGATGGTTTTGTAGTATCGCTCAACGGGGGCCGGTAGATCGCTGGGCAGGGGGATGGTGTTTATATCCGACGTCTTCTGCGGATAAGGAGGAAACGGCCGGGGCTGGATGCGTAAGCCAACGGCCAGCAATATGGGGATGAGGATGATCAGCGCGGCTGCGCCGAATAAGATGATGCGTAACATGATATTATTCCTTGGTTATCGATCGGCCGAGCATGGGGATAACTATATTGCAGATGGGTCGCAATACCAATTTTTAGCTCAGTTAAGTTTACTAAAATAGCTGTCAGACACTAATGCTCTTCTGGCTTCTTTTATTCGAAATTGATTTGGAAGAGCATTTAAATAAGAGCAAGAGCCAAGGAAATCAATTATAGAGGTTTAGCTTATCCAAGTTTTCGTATGTACTAGGTCAGGTGAGAGGCCTGCCTCTTGCATTGAGTCTGGGCAATGACTTTGAATGATGAATTACTTAGTAAATTTGAAACCTAGTATCCTACTTTGGTTGCTGGCAACGACATGAGCATAACACAAAAAGAATGGATTCTGCTGTGTTGATTTTACCCGAGCAAAACATGGTTTGAGACGCTTTCCTACCTTATCTCCATGCCACCAAAAGAGGCAAAGCAATGAGCAAATAAACATGATTATTATCCTGACATGACAATCCTCTATTAAGATCGTGACATTTCTCACTTCTTCTTTTACATGAAACTTCGTATACTGGAAATGAACTGCTGAAAAACCTATCATATTGGGTTGGAGAATGAACAAGTAATTCCTAGCATCAAACAGCTTGCGGAATGTTTTCACACATTTGTAAATGATGGTTGAAGTAAAGAGGATCAGAAATGAAAGCATTGAAATTCGGGATCATGTTTGCCTTTGTATTGGTGTTCATCACAACGTTTTTTGCATTTGCAGCATCATATGAGGTGCAGCCAGGAGATACTCTCTCGAAGATAGCTAATCAGTGTAATACGACCATAGAGACTATTGTTAATAACAATGATCATCACATCATTGACCCTAATTTAATAGTCGCTGGGATGATTTTGGAGATACCTGATTGTAATGTAGATTCACTATCTCCACTCGACAATCAACAACTTGCTCAACCTACAACCGAGGATCAATCCCTCACACAGTCACCACTAGCGGCTCCTTCATTGTACAAGACTCACGAAGGTGAATGGTGGACAGAAAAAACCTGCGGTCGCTATATTTCACGCCCAAATGCCTCCTTAAATGCCGTTTATGGTCAGTTTGGCACGACTAGTGAACCCCCTTGGAATAGTCAACCTTGTACTGTGAGCTATGAAGTCTATACAGCTTCGACCGACCCTCTTTCAATGAGGATTCGTTATTCGAAGCATAGTAATTCAGATGTTTCCATCCGAATATTCATTAATAATATAGAGCAGGCAAGTTTTGTTCCGAATAATCAAGGATGTTGGGATTGTTTTACAGAAACTGACATAATTGTATTAGGGTCAGTGACGGAGGGTATCCAGCGTATTTCCTTTATTACTGAGGGTCAGCAATACGGAGTTGCAGAGATTGACCATTTTCAACTCTATCGATGAGTTGGCGCCTTAGTCGTTAAGCATGAGAACAAACTCAGCCAAAATAGGGTGGCCAGAATATTAGATCTCTCATAAGAGTTGTCTTTGATACCACCTTAGTTTTTACAGAAGGTGCCTGATATCGTTAACGGCATGATGCGAAGATATCTCAGGGGATACAAATTCGAACCTTTGTGCGGGGTGCTTGTTGACCGTCTGCACCTTTCAGCGCTTATTATTGGACTTATTTTTGCTTTTTTGTATTTTGGTGTTCTTATCATTCTTCATGCCATTGCTGGTCACCAATTACCAGCCAATCTACAGGAGTTGTTTAGCCACCCTGAAGGGTCTTATTACTATCCAAATTTGATTGGTGTTGCATATGACCTAATTGGTCACCCGCTATTTTTTGTCTTTTTAGCAATTTATAGGATCTATATTCCAAAGCAATTTTTGAAACTCGAGCAAGAAGGTTTAATTCGGGAAATTCCTGCATCCTCATACCTTAATCGGTTCTTTCGTTTCATTGGAACTAATCGTAGAATACAAATTGCTATCTTTTTTGTTTTTCCTTCACTTGTCAGTGTTGGTTTAACTATATTGAGATTGCGAGTATATCAACCAGCTACGGCTCATGATTGGTACTCGATATTACTTAGTTTGATAGGCACTTATGCAATAATAGTTGTGTTTGTTCAGATCGCATACATTTTCATAATACTTAACAATTTTAGCTCAACACCAAAGATGAATTTCGCTCACCCAGATAATTGTGGTGGATTAGCCCCTTACGGGAATCTTGCAACGGCAGTCTATTCATTTCTTTTCCTATCAGCCATGTTTCAAGCGGTTGGAACTGGTGGAGGAGCAGTTGAGACCACGGCAGTTACAATAATTGGTTCGTCTGCGTACCTGTATTTGTGGGTTTTGTACCCCCTTTCGGTGCTATATGTCTTTGAAAGACTAATATACAAACCGCATAAGGACCTTTATGAACTCCAAAGGCAGTATCTTGAACCCTCTAGTTTAGGTTGGACAAGCTTCTACCAGAGGATCCGTGAAAGCCTGAGAAAAATAATTGATAGTCCAGAAAATAGTATATCCAAAAATTTAGATCAGAAGTTTAACAAAGATATTGAGCTTCTTGAAACTTGGACTCAGCTAGACAAACACATAACCGATGTTCATAATTGGCCGATTTCGAAGGCATCGATTAGACTAATAGCAATCTTTGTTAATCCGCTTCTGCCCATTCTTCTTCCCTTCATTATTAGTTTTATAAAAAGCATCATTGGATGATTTGAAGATGTAATTGCATTCACTCCCACTCAATTTGTCCTTCACAATCAAGATTCCAAGTGAATTCTTCTAGGTCCGCGACCAGTTTGTGTTCGATTATGTTAAAGGATAATTTATTGAAGACATTTCACGCCAATTTGCAGTGCTTTCCTGCGCATTGGACAAAAGGGTTGGAATTGGTAAGAATGCTTGGATTGTTCGAGGGGCGCATCTCATTTTGGTGCTGACAGCTATAGACATGATACGTTTGGAATAGCCGTTGGGTGATCAGGCATGGTAAACTGATTATGTGGTAGCAGATACTCTGGAAACTCAAGTGCAACACTATAGGATTGATGATGTAACAACATATATTCATCAGCATACTGACCAATTGCTCAATCACGAGCAGTTGGCAGACATGGCGTGCTTCTCCATTTATTGACAATAACAAGAAATAGCAATCGTTCCTTCAATCGCAGGTTGAGTGATGGCAGTGGGTATTATCCAGAAAGTAAAGAAATATATTATACCTCCCATTGTTGAGTATGGATTTTTATATGCTGAACACGCTAAGAAAGATTAATCTACTACTTCGTATCATGTTCATCTAAAATATTGAACAAATCTCCCAGACTTGTCTTATACCAGTCCCAATCCTCACCGATCTTGGCGGCGGTATGCAATTGCTGTAATAGGCCCTCAAAAGAGGTGGCTACGATAGGTATCAATCCTCGCTGACCAAATGTATAAGTCGTTGTGAAATAACAGTAACCATACCTTTTTGGGCAGAGGTCAATAACAAAGTAATCATCAGTGTCACCTCTGCCGATCACATACCATTTCCATGTGTAACCGTCTTGTAAAGTATCGATCTGCCTGTCAAGGAACTTACCCAAAACTGTTTTCAACGCCCACTCAAATTCTTCGGGCCTCACGACTGAGAGAACAATATTGTCATCAGTGGTAATTATGGTCTCCTGTCCACCACACAATTTGTAATATTTAAGCACCGCCTCTGGTATTATGACATCCGGTGCCCTTGGATCGATTAAAACTTGAGGGCTGTCATCAGGCTCAAATACGCTCCACAGCGGGCTTGATTCGAATTGGGCGACTGCTTCAGAAACAGGTAGCTCACTTTCACTCTTGCGAAGATTCCTATTTCTACCATGCTTTACTTCTGGCAGACGATCATGATCCCGGACGGCATCAGCCATTGTCTTCGATAACCCTTCCTTGATTTCCTTGCCTATTTTATCCTGATAACCATCTGCGCCGAGATTTACTGACCAATAAACCCGGTGGCCTGGATGGTAGATACTTAGAACCAATGGTTTTAGTCCATAACAGATAAATTCCCAATTTGCAGGTGATGACTCATAATACCTACCGACAATTGCCAGGTTTTCATCCACATCAGACGTACTCATGTCTATGGCTGCAATAATTCCTTTGGCCCTCAACCGAGCAAATGGTAGGAACGAATCTCCAAAATAATCAGACTGGAAGGATGATTTCAAGATAGCGATATCTTCTAATGTCAGAATCTCAAAATCGTCAAACAATGCACCATATGAAACCTGGTAGAATTCTCTCAACTCTTCGGGCAGATCGATTCCTAGCTCGTTAGCCAAGTTAACGATTTCCCCCTCTGTTTTTGCTGGATAAAGTGTTACGGCATACTCCTTGCTATTTTCGTCTTGGTCAAGGGACTCGCCATATAAATCTTGAATGATAGCAAATTGGTTCATCCTGTTGCTCATTACATTATCACTGTCTGTATCTCTAGAATTCTCAGCGAATCAGAGCATTGCCTTAGATGGAGTGGCTAACTCCCTGATCGCAAACTATCGTGATTGGGTTACTCGCGCTTGGGCAATTGGCAGATATGCTTTCTGCGGAATAATAATATGCATAGAATTACCATACCGGCCGAAATGAGGACGGCCGTAGCCGGCGAAGATGGGTGACTTATCTTAACTTCCAGGGATTGAATAGCGACGGCCGTAGGACCCACTTCCCGAACTGTCCAATCAGAAAATTGGGTGATATCTCGTCGGGTAATTGTTTTCGCTTCCGGATCATAGCTATCAACGGCGCAGTCCCATCCAGCATCCGCATATCGGCAAAGTTCGTCAAAGCTGGTTGGTGTGAATGGCACGTGTGCCGACAAAATTGCATTGTAACCAGAGGCCGTTTCGCCCTCACTATTCGTGGCAATGATCTGCCAGAACGAGCCAGTTTGTAGGCCAGCAGTTGCATCAGGGTGTTCTTTTTCGTAGGGCTTAACCTGCACACATTCAATATCGCCGGTTCCGGAGGGCGCGAATGCAATTTCAATGGCGTCAAATTTGTAGATTTTATTCTCGGTCACGTCGCAGACAATCTGCGCTTCATAGGCGCCGCTATCGCAGCCATCGCCAAACGGCCGTGCCTGGCCACGCTGATCTGTGCTGGCGAAGCAGCTTTCCGGTGGGATATTGTTTAGGGCGATGGAGCCAGGTAGCAAAGCGAATGTGAAAGTTAGACCACCATTATCGCTCAGCATGTCAAAATCCAACGTCGCACTATTTACTGAACCGGTACCGCTGAAATTACAATTTGTATCGGAAGATAAATTATAGCCATTATCAATTAGCACCCCATCATCGAAGTTCCAGCAATTTATAAAATTGGAAAAGACATTACCGGCTAGGTATGCTATGCCGGAATTGGCGACACCACCGTTATTTTCTACAAACGTATTGTTAGTGACGGTCAAAGTACCAGAGTTGTATATAGGGCCGGTAGGTTCCAATCCGCTGTTCCTGGTAAAGGTGCTATTGGAGACGGTTGCTACGCCACTACTCTCATTACGAATAGCGCCACCAAAGGCTATTGTACTGTTTTGGACCAATGTGCTGTTGGTCACTGTCAGTTTACCAGTGTTCAATATTGCACCCCAGTTTTCGGTGAAGGTGCTGTTTTTCACGGTAAGACTGCCCGAATTGTTAAAAATGGTGAAGTAATCATACTGCCATCCTCTACCGTGTTGAATATTGACCCTTTCAAGAATTAAAGCCCCATTCTCTGTAATTTCGATTATCCGGTGTTGGCTCGCGCCGTCGATGGCAGCAACAACTTGGTTGCCGTCGATGGTCATATCGCTGGTAACTGCCGGCAGGTTTGAAGTGAGGGTGATTGTCCCGTCGACCACCAATTTAATCGTGTCCGCGCCGAACCCTGGTTCACAATCTCCACCCGTGGTATCAGAATCACTATTCGCATTGCTGATAGCTTCACGTAGGGTGCAATCACCATCTGTTGTCGCTGTGTCGGCGATAGAATCGACTATAATTGTATTTGCAGCATTGACAGACTCAACACGGAGATAAAAAAGAAAAACGCTGACAGCCAGGACAGCAAGTAGGAAAGTGACAACAATAGTCTTCATTACGGTACCCTCGATTCATTCAGACACGATTGAACAACTCCAAGAATAAATTTCAAATAGGTGAAAGGCTGCATATCAATTCGGTTCATATCCTTAATAGTGCCAATACCCCAATAATAGGCTATCAGAAGCTCTGAACTGTGTCAGGTGACATTTGTCATCATTTGAAGGAGATTTTGTAAGGATGTTGCTTTATGATGAGTGGGTGAGAGATCGATCACAATTCCAGGGACGGCCGTGCGCTTGTACACCACATAACAAGTAAAATAAGTACATATTCTTGTGAATAGTGATCTATAATTGAGAGCGTGACCAAGTTAATAAGAACCAAGCTTATTATTCCCCAACGATCGGCCGAGCATGTCCCTCGCGCGCGACTCATCAGCAATCTGACGGCCGGTATCGACAAACGGTTAACCCTCATATCTGCTCCCGCAGGATACGGCAAAACCACACTTCTAACAGAATGGGTAGTCTCACTTGATGACACCGTCGAGACCTGCTGGCTGTCCCTGGACGAAAACGACAATGACCTCTCTCAATTCTTAATCTATTTGGTCAGCACATTACAAAACGTGGACAATCGGTTGGGCAAATCGTTCCTGACCAACATTCATAACGGCATTCCGGTGGAACCGCAAGTGGCGATGACGGAAATCGTCAACGATATTTCCGAGTTGGCGCCGGACCGCAAGATCATATTGATTCTGGATGATTACCACTTCATCAACGAGCCTCGTATCCATGAAGCTTTGAACTTCCTCCTCTCACACGTG
This sequence comes from Anaerolineae bacterium, assembly GCA_028277515.1. The sequence goes on along the minus strand of JANQGC010000310.1, from coordinate 12,138 downwards.
CCACCCACGCTTCACTTAGGTATCTCTACACGATCCGATCCGCCGCTGGAGCTACCCCGCAGGCGGGCGCGTGGCGAAATGACAGAAATCCGCACGGCCGATTTGAGCTTCAACCATGCAGAGGCTGTTGCTTTTTTCAAGAGCCGCTTAGCAGACGATCTAGGAGATGAAGATGTAGCCCTGCTCAATGTGCGGACCGAGGGCTGGGCAGCCAGTATGCAGTTAGCGGCGTTAGCCTTGCAGTCACCGGCTATTGAACGCCACACATTTATCGCTACTTTCGCCGGCAGCGACCGGTATGTTATCGATTATCTTGTCAGCGAAGTCATTCGGCAGCAGCCGCCCGATATCTTACAGTTCTTACTTGATACAGCCATTCTCAATCGCCTGTCGGCCTCCCTGTGTGACGCTGTTCGCCAGGCAGCGGACAGCCAAATCATGTTACGGTCCATAGAAAATGGCAATCTATTTCTATTTCCCCTGGACAATCAGCGTATCTGGTATCGTTACCATCATCTGTTTGCTGATATGCTGCGTTATCATTTGCTGGAGCATGATCCGGAACGCCTGCCTATCCTGCATATTAACGCCAGCAAATGGTATGAAAAACAGGATTATATTGAAGAAGCCGTGAGTCACGCCTTTGCCGCTGAAAACGATATGCTTGTCGCCGATCTCATTGTCCGCCACGCGCCAATGCTCTTCAACCAGGGCAAAATATCTATAGTTTGGCATTGGTTGGAGCGGCTGCCCAAACAGCTCGTGTTACAGCGTTCAGCATTGTTCCTGGTTTACGGTATGATATTATGGCGGTTTGGTCATTTTGAGGAACTGGCTGTTCATCTGCAAAAGTTGCCAGATGCGGTTGATTGGTCTAAACGGGAAAGCGGCGAACTGCTCTTGCTAAAGGCACACTTAGCATACTTTGCCGGAGATTTTGACCGCACCCTCATTTTGACAAAAAAATCGTTGGAATTACTAAAGGAAGAAATGCTCAATGTGCGCATGCCCGCAATTACATTACAAGCCTGGTGTTATGAAGCCCAGGGAAAACTTGACGCCGCCATTGACTGCCACCTTTGTAATGCAAAATTGGCGCTTGCCGCCGGCAGTTTGACGGCCGGCGTGTACAGCATGGGTAAGCTGGTCATTTTATATTGTAAACGGAAAGCATGGGAAAATGCTGTCACGGCTTACAAAGAAGCGATGGAGATTGCACGCGAGCGCAACGGTACGCAAATCCCTCTTCTAGGACCGGCACACATCGGTTTGGGTATGTGGCACCAACACCAGGCGCAAGAAGGGCCGGCTGTGGAAGCAGTCCGGCAGGGTATCGCGCTCTGTAAGCAGTGGGGCGGCCTCAATGTTGATACACTGCATGGATTTACGGTTCTCGTTGACATTCTCCGTAAGAGAGACCAGGAGGATGCTGTACAAGATGCCGTTTTAGAAGCCAATCAATTCATTGAGCAAAACCAGGTGCCTGGGTGGGCAGTGGCCAAAGTTAAAGCCGCTTTCTTACCAGGTCAGCAATTGTCCGATCCACTTACGCCGCGTGAAATTAGCATATTGCGACGCCTGGATTCGGATTTATCCACATCCCAGATTGCCGGCGAGCTTGTCATTGGCGTCAGTACGGTACGCACTCATATCAAACGTATTTACTCAAAACTTGATGTTCACAGCCGCCACGAAGCCGTCGTTCGTGCTCAAGAGTTAGATTTGATTTAGAATACCTTGGTTGGCCTACGGTCAACCATCATCCACTTGACCACTCATCAAAAATCCCCCACCTATCTCCCCAATTAGGGGACGACTTATCTCCGTTAAAGCATTAATGTAATAACTACATCGATTTTCAAATATGTGAGGCAACCGTACAAATGTCTCGATCAACACCGAATTATCGGATCAAGATCGCGGGCCACTTAACGCCTAATTGGGGCGAACGTCTCGGTGGCCTGGAGATCACCATAGAAGCTAAAAACAGTGTTCTGCTCGGATATATCAAAGACCAGGCAGCGCTTCATGGATTACTACAGCAGATTCGCGACTTGGGTTTCACATTGCTTCTGGTTGAGAAATTGGAGGCGCATAATCTGCATATTGACCTTAAGGAGATAAATCAATGACGCAATCACCAAATTTTCGGCCGGGTAAGGAAATCTTACCCACAAACAAAGTTGTCACTGTCATCGCGACACGTGATGAGGTGGATATGGCTGTCAAAGACCTGGTCGCAGCCGGGTTCGGAGAGGATGTTATTTATATCCATCATGGGGAACAGGGCAAAAATTATATTGACGCTGATGGGTCGCGCCATGGATTTCTCTCGTCTGTCATTCGCAAATATCAACGCTTGCAGGGCACCGAGAAACGAATGCTTGAGGACGCAGAAGCCGGGCTTGAGGCGGGACAATACCTTATCGGCGTTCAAACGGACGGCCGAGAGGAGCAGCAAATTGCGGCACGTGACGCTCTAACTCCTTTTACAAAGAACAACATCTATTTTTGCGGCCGGTTCACGATAATGATTTTACTCTTTAACGGGTAAGGCAGATAAGCCCGGCCTATGGTGCACTTAAGTGCTTTAACCAAACGAACACCTTTTAAAAATGGAGGAAAATTATGCAAAAACAAAATATTGGCAATTGGATCATCGTGATTTTAGCATTACTCAATATCGTGCTCTGGATCATCTTTCCACCCCCGGACACGCTTGATACATCATACTCAGGTCAGTTCGCGGGGGAGATTTTGGCTTCCACCGCAATAATCCTGTTTGCAATCGCTATCGTACTGTCGACAAGAATACGCCGCCTGGAGCCATACTTCGGTGGCCTCGATCAGATGTATCAGACACATAAGCAAGTGGCAATTGCCGGGTTTTTCCTGTTGGTCGCCCACTTTTTTGTGATACCGGATAGCGGAATGCAGGTGATTGGAAGACCACTAGGTATGTTGGCCTTTGTGGGCATTATTCTGATTGTTTTTCTCAGCATCGCCCCACGGGTTCCGCTCATTAGCCGATTATTCAATCTGCCCTACAACCGCTGGCGAATTCTTCACAAATTGCTGGGATTGTTCTTCGTGCTGGGCCTGATTCATTATCTGCTCGTCGGCACGATCTCCAGCCAGACAATACCGGGTGTGTATATGCTGTTATTTGGTGTCATCGGCATCATGGCCTGGCTGTATAAGCTGATCTTCGCCGGCCGGGCTAAGAAAATCCACACATATACTGTCTCCCAGGTGCGACGCTTGAACGGCACATGCTCAGAAATCATCATGGAACCGCAGGGGAATCCTATTGATTTTGAAGCGGGTCAATTCGTTTTCGTTCACTTTGATGGCGACCGCAAAATGAAAGAGCCTCATCCATTTACGGTAAGTTGCGCGCCAGGCGATGACACCTTGCGATTGTCAATTAAAGGGTCGGGAGATTGGACGCGCAACCTGATAAATGAGTTGCAGCCAGGCATGGAAGCCAGTGTGGAAGGTCCCTATGGGACATTCAATTACAAGACAGGCGGCCGTGATCAGCTTTGGATCGCCGGCGGAATCGGTGTTACACCCTTTATTAGCTGGGTGCGTGATGCAAACGGATCGCTCAAGGCGGATGTGGATTTCTTTTATGGCGTGCGTAGTGAAGCTGACCTGTTGTTCTGGGATGAATTTATAGCGGCCGATGAAGCCTTTGAAAACTTCCGGCCCCACCTGCAACTTTCTTCAGTAGACGGGCATCTATCGGCAGAAAATATCGCTTCCTTAACCAACGGCAGCATCGAAAACAAAGAGATATATATGTGCGGTCCGATCAAAATGACGGAGGGTTTTGCCCGGAGTTTCAGGAAGATGGGGGTTCCATCCTCCCAGATTCATTATGAAGAGTTTAATTTTAGGTAGACACAGAGAGAGGAAATATGAAAAATAAATCGCAAATCTTACTGCTAATTGCTTTAATGGCTATGGCGTTGGCCGCCTGCCAAAACAGCGTAGAGTCTGATCCTGACAACTGTATCGTGGAACTTGACGAATTGCCCCTGGATGGCAATGCTATTACAGGAATGGAATTCAACCGCATCAGCGACGAGCCATTTGCTGGAACCCAGTCGGCAAGCAGCATGACATTTGATAACGGTATCTTGATTTTTGCTAAATATGGATCGTCTGAGGTAGCAGACACATTGCTAACGGCCGACGCGGCCGTGGATTACCTGGGTGATTCAGCAACCGTGCTCATCGACTCCCCCGCTGTATATGGAGATAAAACGATTTGGGCTGAGATAGAAGATTCTTTTGATAGCAATGCGGCCGTGGTTCGCTACGGTGACTATATTATGGTTGCCGATCCGCGCGCTTCGGCCGATATTGCCAAGGGCATGGTTGACGCGTTTGACCAGGCATTGCTTAACTACATCAGCGATAATTCCGTTTGTGCCTATCTGCATCCTGATAGTCGTTGATATTATTCATACCAACCATTTCCTCTCATATGAAGGGTTTTTCAGGAAAATGGAAGTATTGCTCTGATCTAGGATGTGGTGATATTATTAGCAGCCTCTCGTTCCGGATTTTGCAAGCGCATACGGACATCAAGCAGTACCTGCACCAGAAAGACTGTTACCACAAAGGTCGCTAAAATCTCTACGTTAAGTGGGCTGCCAAAGATCCCCACTCCTATCAGAGCTGCCGCTCCCCCAATCCTCAGCCAGGGCTGGGAGTGCCGGGTGAGGGGGCCACTGTTTTCTTTTAGCGCCCTTTCAATAGCGGCATAGGAAAGCAACGCCAAGGCTAGCGAGAAAGTGAACAGAATCCGTTTTTGATCGTCAAACGGCTCACCTCGCGTCGCTGCGAACAACTTGGTACCCATGACGCCATAGGCCGTGATCCCCAGGAGAAATGGATAGTGGCTGTAGATCCAAACTGCCGGACGGGTGCCCTTGTTGGCCAGACTGGAATGTTCCAGGTGGTCAAAATACAGCCACCAAAGGCTGATCGATATTCCTAATAGACAAAGCCCAACATAAATGTTGAGCGTGGTCAGCTCCCGATCTTCTGCAGTAGTTACCAGCTTGATAAAGAACTCACCAAGCACAATGATGGTCAGTTCGCCAAACCGGTGCAGCAGAAAGTGATGTTTCGTAGCTGGTTGCGGCTGTTCAGTGCGACCTGTTAACTTGTGGACAAGACGTATGATTAGCGGCGACATGATACCAATCAGCATGACTATGCTCCATAGCCAGAAGTTGGTCGGTGCGAACAGGCCTATGGTGACCCATAAGAGTCCAACCACCGCATAAGCCGCGGTGTAATGGCTCGTCATTGCACGGTACTCCGGGTGCCTTGCCCAGGCTCGAGCGTACATCAGAGCGAGCACAAACTTTGAAAGGCCATTAAAGATGACGAAGGCTGCGGCCGTCCCAGCGGTGATATCATGGATCTCGAAAGCCATGGCTAATAGAAAGGCCATATATAGCACTGTAAGGATTCGCTGTCCGACGCCATCAACGGGGAAGTAACGACCGTACATGACAAACTCCAGCCACGGCCACCAGATCAGGATGAACAGCAGGGCGAATTCGAGAGCGCCTTCTAATGTAATGTTATGACTAAGCCTGTTGCCCAATTCTATAAGAATGGCGACGTAGACCAGATCGAAGAATACCTGCAACCAGGTGCTCCCTTTACCCCCTGGAACCGTATGGACACCTAGTATTCGCAACATATTAGCCTATTTTTTCCATTTATTTTCTGGAGATTCCATTGTCGCTTAACTGCCAATCTTTTTCAGTTCATCCACATAATACTATTCCTCAACCCAACGAGCATATGTTGCTCTACGGGGCCATTTCTCTGCTGAATCATCACGATACTTCATGCGAAACACGCCAGGTATTTTTTTGAACCTCCGGCGGCTCCAATAGGCGGCGACTAATATACCAAGCAAAACACCAATTGGGACACCCAATAAGGCTAATAACGCTAATCACGAAAACTTGATTGTCAAGCTAAGGAAGTAAGATGTTCATACATCACTGGACGTTACTACATTCCCGGGATACGTTCCCGATTGCCATAACCACTACCGGTGTAAGCGCCAATATCAATAATCAATGCCAAGATCAAGAAGCCCCATTCAAACAGACCGACGACACCTCCCGGAGCAACGGCAACGTACATCAACGTTGTCCATGGTAAAAAGATAAGACCCAAGATTGGCCAAATGATTGAACCAAAGGCTAGATTCCAGCGTGCGGGTTGAAAAAGCCACCAAAAAATCCCGCCTATACGCGGTCCCAAAAAGACCAGGATCGTTAAAATACAACACATAAGTTTTTCTCCTTTTTCTACTAAATATTTATTGGAATCAACCGATGAGTCCGATCAATCCCTTGATAAGAAAAAATAAACCGAAGAAACCAAAAAGCACAATAGCCATAACTCGGAGGTTTCTTTTTATCCAAGCAAATAACATATCAAGTATTCTTTGGGAGCGATGAGGCATTAAGAGGTGAATGCCGATAATGATGAAGAAAACAGTTTGCACCAGCAAGGTAAAAATGAAGAAATTAAGCAAACTGATGAGTGGTGCTAAGAATGATGTAAATATTACAGCAACGGCCGTTAACACTAAAGCCCACTGTTTCGGACTAACCATTAGCCAGCCCACACCCAATTTAAACGCCTGCGATGGGGACATCACCTCAATCTTGCTGAACCATTCGGGTGGCGCTTTGTCATCGTCATCGTGAGCTAAAAATTTCCCAGCACCCGACAACAAAATGAGGCCCACAACGACAAATAAAGCAGAAACCACCGTCATCAATTCCCCACCACGCCGTTCAACCGTCAGACCAACCACATGCATCAGCAAGCTCAGGAGAACGCCTTGCCCCGTCATCGCCCCGATCATACCCAGCACATAAGCAGACGCCGTCACCGCTTGTTTCGGTGTGTGCAAAAGCAGAATAACCCCAAGCGTCCGTGCCGGCGAAATAAACATCACGGCCAAGATCGGGAGCAAATCAAGCCATAACTCACTCATTATTTGATTTATCTTTTACGATCATTTTCCTTCTCATACATATCCAAATCCCGAAAATTCGATTGTTCATCAAGTTGTATTTGCTGTTCCTTTTCCATAAATAATCTCGGTAGAGATGCCCCGCTGGGGTGTCTTATGCCCTTTCCTTATCAATCCAAATCTGAGCTGCAACCAACGCTTTTTGCAAAGGGAGAAAAAACTGAGGTTCCGCAGGAAACACATCTTCATCCCCGAGCAACGCCATCAACTCTGTATTTTCCAGTTGCTCCATAATTCGTTCATTCATCCCCGCGAGGATCAATTTATTCCCAGAGTCATCAAGTTGTTTGGCATACCGTTCAATAACGCGCACAAACGTACTGCCAATTTCATCCCTGTCGCGCAAACCTAAAATCACAACCGCACGCTGGGCTTCCCCAATGTCTGGAAGTTGATCTTCAAATTCAGCAGCACCTGCATAAAACAAGCTGCCAATAGGCAACAAAGCCACAATTTCATGACTCGGTAATGCCTCCGGCACCTCCGCCTCAATGTAAGTGCCATCACCTTGTAAAACAATGCGTTCAATGCGCACTTTCTCTGCCGATTGATAAATGTACAAGATGGCGTGCAAAATAACACCAACCCCAACAGCAACTTGCAATGGCGTAAAAAGCGTGAGAATAAATGTAAATCCCATAACGGTCGTTGGCAGCCAGCCAGTTTGCCAAACCGTTTCAATTCTAGGCACATTGATCATCTGCACCCCAACCACAATCAACGTTCCAGCCAATGTCGCCATAGGGATTCGCTCAATAAATGGTGCAATTAACAAGACACATATCGTAGCAAAAACACCCGTAAAAATATTCGCCCACCGTGATTTCCCACCGATACTCTGCAATTGAATCGTGCCCGATACAGATCCACCAACAGCAATGCCTCCAGATAATCCAACGGCAACATTCGCCGCTCCCTGCCCACGAAAATCACCAGAAGCATCTGGAAACTCGCCGTCAGGGTTAGGAATACTCTGGCTCACACCAGCAGCTTGCACCAGTGCAATAATGGCGATTGTCAAGGCCGGAACAATCATCCCAGGTATCAACGAAAGATTGGGGAGGTTCAAAGAGGGTAACGAGCGTGGAATAGAGGTTGTATCTCCTACTAAAGCAATTGAGTCTATTCCCAACAATGCGACTAGCAGCGTTGTGAAAATAACAGCGACAGCAAAACTGTAATTGGAAAATTTTGTGCGATCAATACCAACAATCAATCCAATCGTTAACAACCCGATAAAGAATGTGGCCCAATGAATTTCCTGCCAATGAATGATAGTATCAATCGTCTGGAAAACTTTTTGTGCTGCCTCGCTGTAATATCCTGTAAAATCTCCCACCTGGCTTAGAATGGTCAACACACCTAAGCCGCTCAAAAAACCAGTCAGTACTGAATTGGAAATAAAGCGGATCAAAAAGCCCAACTTTAATATGCCGAAAATCAGCATAAAGAGGCCCACAAGCAACCCGAGCGCAACCAAATAGGCGAGTTCTTGATCATCAGGAACGCCACTCAATGCTTCCAAGGTCGCTAATGACGTGGCGCTGGTGGAATCCACATTCATGATAACCGAACTGGTAAATAGCGCGGCAATCGGGGTACCCAGCATGATAGAGTACAGACCATAGACAGGATTAACACCTGCCAGAACCCCGTTGGCAATCCCTCCAGGTATCGTCACCAAGGCATTTACCAATCCAGCGACTAAATCGGAAATCAAAATGGACTTCGGCACACGCAATCCGGTTGCCGTTAATTGGATTGGTTCCTTACTCATAGCGATTAGTTTTCTTCGATTTTCCTTCTAACACAATATGATGATAGAGATCATCATCTTCACGCATCTGAATCGCCATTTGCAAATGGACTGTAAGTCCGATTAACCGTATCACGGTAAAAAAAGCAGGCACTTTCTAAGTGCCTGCCTCCTAAATCTAAATTCGGCTAATCGACTGAATCTACTCTTTGGGTAACTTTAAGTGAATCAGGCATGTTGAATTTCAAGAAATCAAGGGGATCGAAAGGCAATTCTTCCCGCAGTTGTTTTAGTGTATCACCAATGGCTATGGTTTCCGGTCGAGCATTCTCGATTCCGGTAAATGGGATACCGCGTGCCTTCGGCTTGTTTGGATACTTTTCTTTCCACAATTCATGCCGGATCAACATACGATCCCACTGCCCGCTCGAATAGATCAATGAAGCCAACTTTGGCGATGTCTCGCGGGGGTCTGTTATGAGATCATAAAATGCGGCCGATGTCCCAGCCCCCTCGCCAGACTCTGCGCCGATCCAATGTCGTTTGTAGCGACCTTTGACGGTCGCACCGAGATCATCACCGGTATAGATAAAGACCCAGTCGCGCCGCCCGTGGGAATCACCATTCATGATGATCGATGTTTGATCGACACCGTCAATCACTCTGTCTTTAGGAATGTTATCGGTAGCCCCTCCAAGATGGGCGAATGTTGTGAATAGATCGGTTTCATGGACCATATCGTTAATAACTTCACCGGGTTTAATGACACCTGGCCACCAGGCAAAGGCGGGTACACGAACTCCACCTTCCGTCACATCACCTTTTCCTCCACGAAAGATCGTATCGGCCATGCCAAACAAGCTAGGCGGATTATGGACCATAGGGCCATTGTCGGCCATGACAACCAGCAACGTGTTTTCTGCGATGCCTAACGCTTGCAACTCATCCATCAACTCACCAATAAAGCCGTCTAATCTGACCAAAGCCTCAGCCATGGTGCCGCCATTAAAAGATTTCTTGGGTTCAATGGGCGGGGGAGTGAAGTCCAATAGATTGGGCCAGTAGGAGATAAAGAAGGGTTTCTTCTCTTCCACGTTTCGATGAACAAATTCCACTAAACGCTTTTCACACTCCGGATCGATCGCGCTATACGTTTTTATATCAGGTGTTCCCCACTCACGGGTAAATTCACCTTTCTTACCATCAATAGCCAGGACCAAACCATCGCCTCTCAGTCCATGCTTGTCGATTTCATGCCAATTATCTTTTCGCATGTGGGCTGATCCGGGAGCTGCATTAATGGCATCACCAACAGCATTCCAAATGCTGCTAACCTGGTTATAGGGTAGGAATAAGGCTTCATCAAACCCTTGATTATGGCAGTAACTTTCCGGAATGTCGCCCAGATGCCACTTAGCATAAAAAGCTGTCGCATAGCCAGCATCGGACAGCACATTAGCGGTCGTTACCTCATCGCCATCAAGGCCGCCAAAGATCAACGGCCAATCAACTGAACCCATACCATAACGAACGGGATGTCTGCCTGTGATGACGGCGGCACGACTGGGTGTACATGCCGGTTCGGTGTACATGCGGGTAAACAAAGCACCTTCTTGAGCCATGCGATCGATATTAGGTGTGTTGAAGCCACGGATCGCCGCCAATTGGGGGATGCCCAAATCACCAAATGCGAGATCATCAAACATAATATGGATAATATTTGGCGGAGTGCCGTGCTTCTCGCGCAGTTCCGCGAGTCGGGCATCCAGATCGGCATCCTCTGCTGCCCATTTCTCACGATTCTGCACTTCAACAACATAGTATTCTGCATCGTGAATAAAATCATTTGACATTTGTTATTCTCCTAATTTCTTATTTCGATTACGGTATTTTTTCTTATCCACCAGAACTGGCGATTGCGGCTTCATCCTCGGCTGTTAATGCTTCCTCTTGAATACCTAATTCACCCATTGCTTGATCGAGTTCATCTTCTTCAAGTTCTTCAATGGAAACCCCAGTGTGCTGTTCGATTCGTTGGGCATCCTGCTTTTTCAGCTTGCGATGCCGATGTGCTCCGGCTAAGACGACTGCTCCACCAATAATGATGCGCCGTCGCATTCGTCGTCTTCGACGTGCTGTTCTTCGCACACGACGGGCCGAACGGCCCGGTCCTGGTCCTCTACGTCTCATAATAACCTCCATATGGTAATAAGGTTTCATGTAAATTTTGATGCCTCATTACCGATAATTGATAATAAATCTTTGTACCGGCTGTAATATGCAGCCGTATGATGCAAAACTTCTTGAGTAGAAGACTGAAAATTGAATGACCAATTATTGTCTGAGAGCCTGCACCGTTTATTGCTCTTGCTGTTCGGCCAGGTATTTATCTACCGCCATTTGAATCGAAGGATAGAAATGTTCTGCTGGAATAGCTTCTGTCAGGCCGCCATTCTTCATGACAGTCATGACATCCGTTTTAACACGCGCAAAACGTAATTCGATACCTTTTTCAGCTTGCTGCTCCTGGAATTCTTTTAAGGTGATGACAGCCGTTGCATCAACATCGTTTAATGATTCCCAATCAAGGAGAATTACCTTGGGAGCGGGACTGGCCGTCTCGATTATTTGGCGAACGGCCGTAACAAAGTCGTGAGCGTTGGCGAAGAACAATGTCCCGTCAAAGCGGATGATTAACAACCCTGGAAACGTTTCGCCTTCAGGGAAATGGGCCAGGCTACGATAAACGGCCGATTCAGGTTCTTTGCCCAAAATGTAAGTGCTGCGCTGTTTCGTGCCAAATAGCAAGGTTACCAATCCCAAAAGGGCTGCGATGACCAATCCTTCTAATAATCCCAAAGCCAGAACACCAACCAGGGCTACGATAGCCGTCACGTAATCCAATCTGGTAAAGGCTCGATACTGAGTGATCTTCTTGAAATTGATGTTGTGCCAAACAGCATGGATGACAATAGCCCCCAGCGTGGCCTCCGGCAGATTATAGAACAGGCCCGTTAGGGCGACGGCTGTGATTAAGATGGCAACGGCTGCGATGAGCGAGACCATCTGCGATTTAGCCCCGGCACTTTCCGCAGCGGCAGTGCGCGACATACTGCCATCGACTACAAATGCTCCACTAAACCCGGACCCGATATTGGCGGCACCTACAGCAATCATTTCCTGATTAGCGTCTACTTCATAACCGTACTTTGTGGCAAAGGAACGAGCGATAGCGATTGATTCAGCGAAGGCTACCAGGGCTACTCCGATGGCACCTGAGGCTACAGCCAGCAGC
>JANQGC010000166.1 GCA_028277515.1 Anaerolineae bacterium | reverse complement strand
GGTTTGGAGTGGCCACCGATCTTTTTGCCAGCGATTTTCCAATTGGGGAACAGGTTAGAATTAATGGTGTCAGCTATGAGGTAGTCGGTGTCATGGAAGAATCCGGCGGGGGCCTGGCCGGAAATACGGACGATACGGTTTTTATGCCTCTGACCACGGCGCAGAGCCGGTTGTATACTGAACGCACACGCCGGGGGGAGAAAATTGTTTCTTCGATCACAGCCCAGGCCGCATCCAGCGAGCAGGTCGAATCGGCGATCCGCCAGATTACAGAAACATTACGCGAGCAACACGGCACTGAGTTTGGGGATGATGACGACTTTATCATTTTTGACCAGTCCAGTCTTTTGGATACGGTCAATGCCGTCATCGGATCGCTCACCGCATTCTTAGGTGCTATCGCCGCCATTTCATTACTTGTCGGAGGTATTGGCATCATGAATATCATGCTGGTGAGTGTCACCGAGCGAACGCGGGAGATCGGCATCCGTAAGGCTATTGGGGCGCTGCGCCGCGATATCCTGACCCAGTTTTTGCTGGAATCAATGGTGCTTAGTTTGTTGGGTGGTGTTATCGGTATCCTCCTGGGTTGGGGGATCTCGATCCTGGCCGGTGCGATTTTTGATCTCACGATGGCAGTTGACCTGGCAACAATCGCTTTATCGGCCAGCTTTGCCGCGGCCGTTGGCTTGATTTTTGGTATTTACCCGGCGTGGCGAGCATCGAATCTACGGCCGATTGAGGCCCTCCGTTACGAATAAAACATAAGTGACAGTCACTTTGGAAGTGACTGTCACTTGAGACGTTATCGTAGAATTTCCGGCGGAATAAAATCAAATAAATCATTGGTGTTAAGGCTGCTTTCTAAGTAAAATGCAGCCTTAATCTTTTTCTGAGAGGAATAATGAACGGCGATGAGATGTGGCAAGATAATTCAAAGGAGCGCCAGGCCAGGCGCAATCTGATTACTGCCCTATTGTTGACTCTTTTCATCTTACTCTTCATTATTGCTTATTCCTGGCTGGCGGTCACCCGCCACCAGCTTTTTAACTCCACCGGATATGATCTGGCGATTAACGAGCAGATCTTGTGGAACACGCTGAACGGCCGTTTCTTCGCCTCATCATTAGAAGTAAGCAACTCCTTCGCCGACCATTTCCGCCCTTTTCTGCTGTCTGTTCTACCATTTTATGCCCTCTTTCCCCGTCCGGAAACCCTGCTCATCCTCCAGGCCGTGGTCCTGGCCTCAGCCGCGATTCCCCTTTATCTAATAGCGTGCGACAGACTTGAAGATAGCTTGATTGCCCTGGTTATTTCCATCGCTTACCTCTTGTATCCGGCCGTTGGATTCATCGCCCGTTTTGATTTTCACATCGAAGTGTTCGCCATTCCAGCCTTCATGGCCGCCTTTTTGTTTATGGAGCGAAAACGCTGGCTGTGGGCTTCGCTGTTCTTGCTAATCCCCTTGCTGGTCAAGGAAAACATGGGACTCACCGTGGCCATGTTCGGCCTTTACGCCCTGATCATGCTACGTAATCTGCGTTGGGGCGTGGCCTGGATCATCGCCGGACTGTTCACTTTTATTATCACAACCTTTTGGCTGCTGCCGTCTATCCGGGGTGAAATGCTGGACGCATTTGCCCGCTATGCCTGGTTGGGAGAAACGCCCCAGGCCATGATCATCACCCTGCTCACCGAGCCTGCGGCCGTCCTGAGCCGCTTCACCAACTCCGTTGGCAGCCGTTATTTGGGCCAATTATTATTGCCTGTGGCCTTCATCCCCCTGATAGGACTGCCTGAACTACTGCTGGCTTTGCCTGGATTGGGTGCTAATCTGCTGGCCGACCATTTTTGCCAACCCACGATTTACTGCCAATATGCGATTCCGGTAGTGCCATTTATTTTTATTGCCACCGTATATGGCCTTTATCGTATAAAAAAATGGCAGGATAACGACAGAGGATTTCGCATTTTAGCATTGATCATTCTCACGTTTTCCCTCATCAGCTATTGGCGCGACAATCCGTTCACCGATCAAACCATCCTACCCCCGGCGCTGCATCAAATGGCCAATGAAACCGCTGTACACACGGCGCTCTCGGCCGTGCCCAACCAGCTATCACTTGTTACCACCAACGATTACGCCCCGCACCTGGCGCAGCGTGAGGAGCTTTATCTGCTCGGCATTCCCGCCCAACGGGAAACGCCCACAGATCCCCAGGTCGTCTTTTTGAATTTATATGACCAGCAGTATGTCGTCTGCGACCAGATATATGCCTATCTGCAGCAACTGGACCCCCAGACCTACGGCGTCACCTTCCGGTCCGATGGCCTACTGGTCTTGCAGCGCGACGCGGGAGACAACCAGCAGTTCATGGATCTCGTCGAAAACTGGAACGACTGTGCCGGGTAAACAATGAAAATGCCATCTTCTGAACGGGGGATGAATGGTACGGCCGCTCTCCTATACGGCATTATCGTTTTAATCTTCCTGAACTTTAAACTGTTCCCCGCTGCCGGATTTGCCCTGGGCAACCACGACACACGGGGCTTGTTCGTGCCCTGGCTGACTTTCGCGCGTGAGGCCATATGGAACGGCCGTCTTCCCTTATGGGACGCTTTCCAATTCGCGGGCAACCCCTTTTTAAGCAACCCGCAGATCGCCCTATTTTATCCCCCCACCTGGCTGGCCATATTCTTACCCGTCAATACCGGCCTGAGCTGGCACATCGCCCTGCATTTGTTCCTTGGCGCTTTGGGCATGTATTTGTTCGTTCGCCAGGTCAGCGGTGGCTGGGCCGGCCCCTTCATCACCGGACTTATATATGCTTTCAGCAGCTTTGCCCTGGCGCGCATCTGGGCCGGACATATCGGCCTGCTGGCCACCAATGCCTGGCTGCCCTGGATCTTACTGACAGCAACCTGGTCTGTGCAGCGGGGTTCTCTTTGGGCCGGGATCATCAGCGGCGTTCCCTGGGCAATGGCCATTCTAGCCGGCCACACAAGTTCACTATTTTATATTGGCCTTGTCTGGTTGCTTTTTCTCATTTATCTAGCCATCAGTGAGAATGGCTGGCTCCTGGTGGCCCGCCAGGGTGCGTTGGCTTTTCTCATGGGCATCCTTTTAAGTGGTGTGCAGCTCCTACCCTTTTTACAGTTGAGCCAACATGTGGTTCGCTCAGCGGCAAACAGTTTTGAATTTGCTACGGCATTTTCCCTGCCTGTACAGCAGTTAGCAACGCTTGCCGTGCCCGATTTCTTCGGCGATCCGGTCAACGGTTATTGGGGTGAACCTTATTTTGAGGAACTCACCTTTTACACCGGGGTACTGGCGCTGCTGGGATTTTTACTATTTTTCCGCCGGCCTTCTGCACTGCAATGGTTTTACATTGTGGTTGCATTCACCGGTATTTTGCTTGCATTGGGCAATAATACACAGTTTTATCAAGTGTTATACGATTTTTTTCCACCTATCCGCCTGCTGCGGGGTCCGGGGAGGGCCGGCATTTTATTTGTTTTTACCTCGGCCGCTTTATTGGGCGAGGCCATCAGCCGGGGTAGACCGGTGGGTGATGAGGCAGGCGCGGGCCGCGCGCGGTTGATGATGCGCTTGTTGACCACGCTGGTGATCGTTCTGGGCATCGGGACGGCCGTTTATCTTGGTGGGCAGATAGCCGGGGCAGAATCGGCCGAAAAAATTGGCCAATTACAAACCCAGGTCAACGGCATCCTACGCGCTACACTCATCGCCGGCATTGGCCTGCCCCTCATCTGGTGGTTGGCCGGGTCCCCAAAAATCACAGTTTTAGCTCTGGGTGCATTATCGTTGCTCATTCTTTTCGATTTGTGGGGATTTGGCTACCAGTTGGTTAAGCCAGAACCTTTTGGCCCCCATCCCATGTGGTCGGATGCCCAACAAATAATTGGCGAAGATGCAGCGCGCGTCCTGCCCTGGGGCGTGCATATCTTTGAGCAAAACGGGGCAGGCCAGGTGGGAATGAAAAGCGTGTTTGGTTATAACACCCTGGAGCCGGAGGCGACCATTTCTTTAGCAGCATCTCAGCCTGACCCGCGCTCCCAGGCTTATGATGTGCTGGCCATCGACTATGTCCTCTCATCTGTGAAACAGGAGGGATATGAGGACGGGCTGACGCTCATTGGCCAGACAGATAATGTGTGGGTATACCAACGGGACCGCCAATTTGATCAAGTGCGCCTGGTTTCGCAATTTGAAGTGATCGAAGAACCTGACCGCGCCTTGCAGCGCATCAATCAGCCAGGTTTTGATCCCTTGAGCACGGTCATTTTAGACCACCGGCCCGATTGTGAACCGGAAGAAGGGGATGGAACGGCTGAGATTATTGAGCAAGATCATGGCTACTGGCAAATTGAGACAGCCAGCGACGCCGCATCGTTGCTCCTGGTCAGCGAAACAGCTTATCCTGGATGGAACGTGGAAATCGACGGCCGTCCCGCTGAACCATTACTGGCTTATACTGCCCTGCGTGCGGTTTGTGTTCCGCCGGGGCAACATACCGTCACCTGGCGCTTCCAGCCATCCATTTTCATTTGGGGCGCTGGGCTGTCTTTAATCGGTTTAATCTTCTTAAGTGTGGCGGTGATCAAGGAAAGATAATGGACGAAGAAGAACGAAAGGGAACCAGTATGCGGGATTTCCGCCGCGACAGCGACCGAAAATTTTTATACCTGGTCTTGTTCACCCTGGTCATTGTTGGCGGTCTGCTGATCGGCGTCATTTTTGGTTTGGAGACGCTGCTGACCGCCCTGCCTTGCCTGATTGGCGGAGCAGCCATAATTTTTATCCCCTGGCTAATCCTGGAAGGGCTGCAAAGATGGCGTGACAAGAGTGAAATTGAATAAACCTTTATGCGATTGATAGATGAGATATACAAAGGTAGAGAATAGGAAAAAATATCTTCTAACAAAAATTTATTGTGTAGGATGGCCTTCTGGTAAAAAGAAAACGGCAGGAATGCTTAGAAATGCCAAAACGGCTGCTATCAGAAAAGCATTGTCTAATCCCAGGCTGTCGGCCGACAGCCCGACGATCCAAATACCAAAGGCGCGGATAACATAATTCAAAGCCAAATATGTGCCATTGCCTAAGGCTCTATGGCCAGGGAATTGATCCTGTACGATAGCCAGGAGCACGGGTTGTGGGGAAATGGCGGTGAATCCAAGCAGGATAAGGACGGGAAATGCCAGCCAGATTGGACCGTATATGAAGATTAAAAAGAGAATGGGAGAGATGAGCAACAGGCTTAGGAGAACATTGTTTCGGCCGAAACGATCGCTGAGTGTGCCGGCGAATAAAGCGCCGGCAAATCCGGCTATCTGCACGATGGTCAAGGATGAAGCCGCTAACCACAAGGACCCCTGGCGAATGTCGCTAATATAAATGGCCAAATAAGTAGTTAAAGCAGCATCCAGAAATACACGGCCGAACAGCAGCCAGGATAGAACTGGAAACACGCGGCGAGCCTGCGGCCAAAAGTCGGCTAATCCTGAGCTGCCCACATGATGTGGCTGAATAGGGATATGCTTCAAGGTGAAGAAAAGGACAATGGTAACCATCCATCCTACGAAAGCTAAGCGCCATATACCATCTAAACCAAACCAACCCACCCCGGCGATCACAACCAACGGTCCAGTGGCCCTGGCTAATTCGCCCGCGGCCATGAAGGCGCTCATGCCTTTACCCACACTTTTCCCGGATACTTTAGCGATCATCGCTGGCGCCGGGGCATGAAAGGCAGCAATGCTGATGCCGGCAGCAAATAAGAGGATTAGCAGGATCAGGTAATTCGGCGCAAGCCCCACGATGCTGAATAGAGTTGCCGTCACAGCCGGAGCAAAAATAACAAAGTAACGCACACTGACCCGGTCAGCGATGTAGCCAATCAATGGATTGAGCAAACTGGCAAGCTGGGAAACAATAACCAGGCTGCCGGCCTGCGTGTAGGTTAGAGACAAGTTATCCCTAAGGAGGGGCAACAGCGGAGCAAGAAATCCGCTGTATACGTCATGCGTGAAATGGGCGCCGGCAATGGCGGCAACCTGGCCGGTTTGGAATTCGGATTCCCGGTTGGGCCTGTCAACGTCGACGGCCGTTTCATCAAGGATGAGTTCTTCCTCAGACATGGGCAGGAATTGTAGCATAGTTTTCTTGTCGGCTATCATTTGGAATTAAACAAACAGTGCGCAGGTTCTGCAGATTTTTCTGGAATAATAGGGGCATCTTGTCATGCTTCTTATGAGATGTAAAATTAACGACATGTATACTGAGGAATGAAGTTTGACAAAACAAAAAGTACTGGTGGTCGATGATGATAAGGAAGTCGTGCGGCTGATGCGCGCTTATTTGGAGCGCGCCGGCTATGAGGTCCTGGTCGCTTATGATGGGGAATCGGCCGTGCACAATTTACGCCGCGAAAAGCCGGATCTGCTCCTTCTGGACCTGATGCTGCCCGACCGGGACGGTTTTGACATCACGCGAATGATCCGGGGCGACGCCGGCCTGGCCCACATCCCGATCATCATGCTCACCGCCCGCGTAGACGACACGGACAAAATCATTGGCCTGGAGCTGGGTGCGGATGATTACGTGACCAAGCCCTACAACCCACGGGAGGTTGTGGCCCGTGTTCGCGCCCGGCTACGCAATCCCATTTCATTCGCGTCTAATGTGTTGCGCGTCGGCGGTCTGGAACTGGACATTGACCGGCATCGCGTCGAGGTAGACGGCCGTCCGGTCGCCCTCACCCCCACAGAATTTAATTTGCTTAAAGTGTTGATGCAGCAACAAGGTATCGTGCTCAGCCGAGCCGAACTCATCCGACGGGGTATGGGCTTTGATTATGAAGGGCTTGAACGCACTTTAGACAGCCACGTGCGTAATTTACGGCAAAAGATTGAACCTGACCCCCGCGAGCCGACCTATTTGCATACCATTTATGGCGTCGGCTATCGCTTAGGCATCGAATAGAACATCATGGGTCGCCTCTGGATACGCTTAAGCCTGGTTTTCATTCTAGTGATTGGCATCGTCGTCCTGGCCCTCGGGATCGTTGTCCGGATTAATATGGCTCCAATCCCCAGGACGGAATCCGTTCCGTCTCCGGAACTGCTGGACAATGGTCAAATCCGGCAAGGCCCCGCCCCTCCCTTCGACCCGACCACTTTCGGGCTGATTATCGGGGCGACGGCGATCATCGCCGGGATTTTGATGAGCCGCTACCTGACGCGACCCCTCTCCGATTTAATGAAAGGAGCAGAAGCGATCAGGCAGCAGGATTTTGCCTATCGCGTTCCGGTTGAGGGCAGTGAGGAAATGGTTGCCGTGGCCGGCGCTTTCAACGATATGGCTGCCCAATTGGAACAGCAGGAAAATCTGCGGCGCAACCTCCTGGCGGATGTGACCCATGAACTGCGCCATCCCGTGCATATTATGAGGGGGAATTTGCAAGCTATCCTGGATGATGTTTACCCATTGGAAAAAGAGGAAATCGGCCGCTTGCTGGATCAAACACAGCATCTAGCCATTTTAGTCAATGACCTGCATATCATTGCCCAGGCCGAAGCCCGGCAGCTTCCGCTGCAAAAACAGGAGACGGATATCGCTGCGCTGCTCAAGCAAGCTGCCGCCTCATACGATGCCCAGGCCAGGGCCAACGATGTCGATCTGCGGGTGGAGCTGCTGGGGACAATGCCGGAATCAATTCTGGTGGACAAGGCGCGCATTCGCCAGGCCATTCACAATTTATTGGACAACAGCATTCGCCATGTCCGGCCCGGTTGTCATATTCTGTTATCGTCTCAGAAGGAAAACGGCCGTATCTTGATCAAAGTCAGCGACGATGGAGAAGGAATCGCGGCCGAAAATTTACCCTACGTCTTCGATCGCTTTTACCAGGCGGACAAAGCACGCAGCCGGAGTAAAGAAAGCACCGGGCTGGGGCTGGCCATCGTCAAGGCAATCGTCGAAGCGCACCACGGGGGGGTGCAGGTTAACAGCGCCGGGGTAAATCAGGGGTCGGAGTTCACTATAGAATTGCCGTTAACATGATGCGAGCCAAGTTTACGCCACAATTTACCTCGATCGTTTATGAGATGGAGCAATATGCTATACTGTGATTTAATTAGAATGAGTCTGTGAAGGAGTATACCTACCCAGCAGTTTAGAAAAAGGACGCGGACAAGAGCGGATTTGCGACGATAAAAACATTGATTCAGCGTCATCAGCGTGAATCAGCGTCCAATTAATTTTCTCTATTGTAAAAGTGTCGGGTTACTAAAAGGAGTGAACAATGCCCAGTCCTTTTCCGGGAATGGATCCCTATCTGGAAGAACGTTCTCTGTGGCCTGATTTCCATGCCAGTTTTTTGACCTACGTTCGTGAGCTATTGCAGCCACAACTGCGCCCTAAATACAACGCGTATTAGGATGGGTGTTTAATGAATGGTGGCCAATTGGTTACCACGATCCTACAAAATCAGGGCGTGCGCTTTTTATATACACTCACCGGCGGGCATATTTCTCCTATCCTGGTCGAAGCAAAACGTGCCGGCATCCGGGTGATCGATACCCGACATGAAGCAACGGCCGTTTTTGCTGCTGACGCCACCGCCCGATTGACCGGCGTACCCGGCGTCGCCGTCGTCACCGCCGGCCCGGGAGTGACCAACACGATCACCGCGGTTAAAAATGCTCAGGCCGCCCAATCCCCCGTGGTCCTGATTGGCGGTGCG
>JANQGC010000159.1 GCA_028277515.1 Anaerolineae bacterium | reverse complement strand
GGTAGCCCTCCTGCAGAAAGTAGGCGTTGGCATATGCCCCGATGGCCATAAACGCGGCGTGTCCCAGTGAAGGCAGGCCGGTAAAACCGACCGGTATCATCAATCCCAGCCCCGCAATGGCGTAAATGAAGATGAAGGCCATCTCACCGATGTAAAACTCGTCAAGAATCGCCGGTGCAATCAGCAGAGAGGCCAGTAATAGGGAATACCAGAACCAGTACCCGCTGTGTTTGAGCAGCTTGATGTCCTGAATATAGGTGGTTTTAAAAATAATGCGCATTGGGTGAACTCGCTGAAATGATTTTTAGACCTTGTACAATCCGACATTTATGAAAGACACGGATTGTTACGAACGATAGCGAACGAGCCGATTAAACTTTTTTCTGTTGGATTTGGGCAAACAACCCTTGCGGCCTGATCGTCAGCACCAGGAACATGATCAGGTAGGCGGTAATTTCCTGCAATCCCGTAGGCAGGTATGTGCCTGCCAACTGCTCGGAGCCGCCGATAATCAGACCACCGATCAATGCACCGGGAAGACTTCCGAATCCGCCAATCACAGCCGCTGCAAAGGCCTTGATACCAATGAAGCCCATTTGAGGGCCCACCAATGAGATCGGGGCCATCAGGGTTCCCGCTACGCCGGCCACCAGGGCGCTCACAGCCCAGATCAACGAGAAGACCCGCTTCACCGGTATACCCATGTAATAAGCCGCCAGCTGATTCTGTGAAGAGGCCTGCATGGCTACGCCCAGGCTGGAATAGCGAAAGAACAGAAAAAGTGCCAGGGATAAGATGGCTGTACCGGCTATCACAACAAGATATTCCCTGCCGATAACCAAGCCTCCGATGTTGGCCATCTGTCCGGAATAAGGCGTTTCCAAAGCCAGGATGTCGTTACCCCAGATACCGCCGGCAACGGCTCTGAAGATAAAACCGATACTAATGGTGAGGATGATGATGGAGAACTGGGGTTCGCCAATCATGGAACGAACCACAAACTTGTCAAGCAGATAGCCGAAGACAGCCATGGAAAGGACCGCCAGCAAAAAACCGAGCCAGTACGGCAACCCAAGGATGCCGATAAAGGTGACTGCGAAAAAAGCGCCAACCATCAACAAATCCCCCTGGGCGAAGTTGACGATTTCCGTAGCCTTGTAAATCAGTACGAAACCCAGGGCGATCAATCCATACAGACAACCCTGTCCCAATCCTGTGATCAATACCTGTAAAAATTCCAAGTGGCTCCTCCTAATAAACAGCTGTCTTGACTTGCAAGTTGATGCCGAGTTCGATGCGATGTCACTGCGGAACAAATATAAAGGGAAAAACAATACTTGTGACCTATACACCCCCTAAAATAAAAACAAGTGTCCCAAAATCTAATATTAACACAATTCTCGTTTATATTATCACATTAGAATGTGTCAACAAAAATCTGATTTGAATCGAGCGATTCATCTAGCCATCAGCCTTTACATCGGATAACGCATTCAAAATCCAGAATATTTTGATTGCCTTGCCATCCAAAAAAGGCCAGGTAAATAGCATATGC
>JANQGC010000120.1 GCA_028277515.1 Anaerolineae bacterium | reverse complement strand
TTTCCTAAATCCGGTTCACCCCCACCTGTGTGGGGATTACGAATAAAAACCATACGGTTTTTATTCGTAATCCCCACACAGGTGGGGGTGAACCGGATTTAGGATATGAACATAGATATTGTAACAGAGTACTCCCTACACACGTGGGGGTGAACCGCCACCGCGCCAATGGCAAAATTAGCCGTGCCACGTACTCCCTACACACGTGGGGGTGAACCGAAAAGCCAGATCCGCCAGCGGCCATGCCCATTGTACTCCCTACACACGTGGGGGTGAACCGCAACAACATCTTCAGCACACCCTCGGCAAAACGTACTCCCTACACACGTGGGGGTGAACCGAATGGCGACCCTGATCGCATCACGGCCGAGGCGTACTCCCTACACACGTGGGGGTGAACCGATACAACCTTACTGTTAAAACCAACCTTCAAAGTACTCCCTACACACGTGGGGGTGAACCGGGCGGAGTCAGCGTGACATTTAAGCCCTTAGAGTACTCCCTACACACGTGGGGGTGAACCGGAGATTTCAAATGAACGAAAAAACAGCCATGTCGTACTCCCTACACACGTGGGGGTGAACCGGCATGGCCAGGATAGGACCTATGGAGTTCTAGTACTCCCTACACACGTGGGGGTGAACCGACAACGTCCCCCAGGCCACAATCAACAAGGTAGTACTCCCTACACACGTGGGGGTGAACCGAATGGCGACCCTGATCGCATCACGGCCGAGGCGTACTCCCTACACACGTGGGGGTGAACCGGGTGATGCCGTCTTCGTCTAAGGTGGTGTTGGTGTACTCCCTACACACGTGGGGGTGAACCGGAGATCCGGATGAGCATAAAATGGCATAAGAGGTACTCCCCACACACGTGGGGGTGAACCGAAGTATTTCCTCCTGGTACTCTTGGTGCTCCCGTACTCCCTACACACGTGGGGGTGAACCGGGCCTTGTCTTGCTTTTTCTTCTAACATCTTCGTACTCCCCACACACGTGGGGGTGAACCGCCTCAAAATAGCATTCCCTAGCCTTCTCTCTACGTACTCCCCACACACGTGGGGGTGAACCGTTTCGCGCTTTGTGACCTCTACGATGTCAACGTAGAGGTCTAAAATCTTTCCAACTACGAGACCAACTTACTCAGAAAGAGCACTGAAACCTTTGCGCTAAATCAGTTAATCAATCAACAATGGATAATGTGATGGACACGATAAATGTAGCCACGGCTACGAATTATTAAACAGTTTCCGTCACTTTGCGCAGGCCGCGCGGCCGGTCCACGTTGTAATCGCGCACGTGAGCCAGTGACATGGCCAGGATCTGACCGGGCACAATGCTGACGATGGGGGAGAGCCATTCCGGCACGGTGACCGGCAGCTTGAACGCTGTTCGAGCCTGGTCCAAAATCTGCTTGTTGTCGCTGATAGCGATGACTTCTGCGCCACGCGCATTCAATTCCTGCTGAAAGTCAACCATCTCCGGCAGCATCACGCCGCCGGGGGCGACGAGGATGGTCGGGAAAGCCTCTTCGATAACTGCAACCGGGCCGTGCAGAAAGTCGGCGCTGCTGTACGGCTCGGCGATCACATAGTTGAGTTCTTTTATTTTTAAGGCCAGCTCGAAGGCAGTGGCGTAATTGTAGCCACGGCCGATGACCACGCACATCCGCATATAACGGTATCGTTCAGCAGCACGGCCGATTTCCGGCACAAGCTGTAAGGTCTGTTCAACCTGTCCGGGTATCTCCTGTAAAGCCGCCAGCATCTCTTGATCGCCGGCGGCTGTCACGCTGAGTAGAGCGATGGCCATCAGCGACGTCGTGTAAGTCTTGGTCGCGGCGACCGATTTTTCAACACCGGCATGCAAATGAATCACATGATCGGCGGCCTGGGCCATAGCGGAACCAGGTGTGTTGGTCAAGGCCAGGGTCAGCGCCCCCTGTCGCTGCGCTTCGACGATGACCGACACGATGTCCGGACTTTTGCCGCTCTGGCTAATGCCGATCACCAGGGCATTCTTGAAGCGCGGCGGCCGTTTATAGATGCTGAACAGGCTGGGTGTGGCCAGGCCGACCGGCAGCCCGTTGACCGATCCGAAGAGATATTGCGCATAGCGGGCGGCATTGTCGCTGGTCCCGCGGGCGGCGATGAAGGCATGGGTGATGTCCTGCTCTTGAATCGCTCTGGCCAGCGTTTGGATGTGTTCCCTTTCTTCCCCGATCAGTTCCGCCAGGGCTTGTGGCTGCTGGTGGATTTCCTTGTAGAGATATGAATTTTCGAGCATGGTTTCTCCGGTGTTTGAGTGGCGAGCGGCAAGTTGCGGGTGGCGCGTTGCGCGTCGCGAGTATTTGGTTAATTGTTCTTATTTTATCTTGATGGGAGGTTGGATGAAAAGTCCTCACTCTGGTAGAGGATTCGGCCGTTCCCGATGGTCATAGCAACCTGTAAATCCGGGGTGAGCAGAACCAGGTCGGCGATTAAACCGGCGGCGATTCGGCCGCGTTCCCGGTCGATTCCTAATAAACGGGCCGGCGTGCTGGTAATCGTCGCCAGGCCGTCGGAGAGCGAGCAGCCGGTGCAGGCGACCAGGTTGCGCAGCGCCTGGTCAAGCGCCAGATTGGTTCCGGCCAGGATGCCGTCGGCCAGCCGGCAATCATTTTCGCCGACAATGACCTCCCGGTCGTTCAGCCGGTAGCGGCCCGGCGGCATGCCCAAAGCGGCCGTGGCATCACTGACCAGGTTAAGCAGGTCAGGACCCTTGGCGCGCCACACCTGGCGGACCAGCGCCGGGTGGACATGCAGGCCATCAACGATCAATCCGGCGCAGATTTTTTCCGTATCCAGTACCGCGCCGGGCAGGCCAGGTTGGCGATGGCCCAAAGCGGGCATGGCGTTGAACAGGTGCGTAGCACAACGAATCCCCGCGGAAAACCCGGCCCTCGCCTCATCATAGGTAGCCAATGAGTGGCCGGCGCTGACCAAAACACCGCGTGAGGCCAGGGATTCGATCAGGGCTGTTGCGCCGGGCAGTTCTGGGGCTAACGTCACCATTGACACCCCGGATGCGGCCGACCAGTTCTTGATAAACGCCTCATCCGGCAGGCGAATGTAATCCGGATTGTGCGCGCCTTTCCTGGCCGGATTGAAGAAGGGGCCTTCCAGGTGCAGGCCCAGGGGTTCGGCGCCGGCGAAGTTAGATGGCCGGTCCTGCAATAGCACTCGCTGGGCCTCCTGAATCGTAGCCAGGGGTGAGGTGACAATGGTCGGCAGGTAAGCGGTGACGCCATAGCGGGGAAGCCGGCCGGATACGGGCCAGATGGTTGATGGATCGGCCGTGAAATCATGGCCAAACCCGCCATTGAGCTGCAAGTCGATGAAGCCGGGAACGGCAATCAAGCCGCTGGCATCAATAACCTGTGCGTCACGCGGGAGAGCGACATCCCCGTCCGTCTCAACTGCTTGAATCTGGGACTCATGAATAATGATTGCTGCTCGCTCAATGACCTGGTCCGGCGTGTAACAGGCAGCATTTTTGATAATAAGCATTGGTGTGCCGGGTGCCGGCCGCCCCACAATAAGCGGCCGTTCAATTATTTTTAGCCCCCTTTTACCTGGTCGTGGGTCAGGGCATTTCCACAACTGCCTGTTTGCTCGAATTCCGTAAAATTGCCCATTGTGGTCTCGGCGATGGCTTCCAGGGCACGGTCGGTTAAGAAAGCCTGGTGGCCGGTGACCAATACATTGGGTAAGGTCAGCAGGCGCGAAAAGACATCATCGCGGATCACCTTGCTGGATAAATCCTGGAAAAAGAGATCTCCCTCTTCCTCATAGACATCCATAGCCAGGTAGCCGATTTTGCCTGATTTCAACCCCTCAACCACCGCCGGGGTATCCAATAATGCGCCACGGCTGGTATTGACAATAAA
Organism: Anaerolineae bacterium; assembly: GCA_028277515.1. Next base: position 15,028 of record JANQGC010000120.1, on the reverse strand, counting down.
AACGCCATCTTTGAGCATGGGAATGGTGTCTTCATTGATGATGTGATACGTTTCCGGCGTCAGCGGGACATGCAGGGTGATGATGTCCGATTCACGGGCCAATGTTTCTATATCGTCACAATATTCGACCATGTGAGCGATTTCTTCATTGTGATAGGCATCATAAGCCAAAATTCGCGAGCCAAAGCCGCTCAGATTTTGAACGACGGCCGCGCCAATACGCCCGGTTCCGACCACACCGACGGTCTTCTGGTTCAATTCAAACCCTTGCAGACCATCAAGCTCAAAATTATTATCGCGGACGCGGCTGTGAGCGCGGTGGATCTTGCGCCCCAGGGTCAAGATGAGGCCCAGGGTGAATTCTGAAACGGCGTGGGGAGAGTAAGCGGGCACACGGGCGACGGTGATCCCCCGCGCTTCGGCCGCTTCCAGGTCAATCTGGTTATAACCGGCGCTCCTGGTGCAGATGATTTTTGTACCGCCCTCGGCCAGATGATCGATTGTCTCGGCGCAGACATCATCATTAACGAATACACAAACACCCTCAAATCCGTGGGCCAGGGGCGTGGTGTCACTGGTCAGGCGTGGTTCAAAAAAGGTTAGTTCATGGCCATATTTTTCGTTGGCGGCGGGCAGGGTTTCCTTGTCATAGCCCTTGGTAGCAAAGACAGCAATTTTCATGTATTTCCTCGATTAAGTATTACACAGTTAAGCGAAACGCAACACGACGCGATTGTTTTCCTCATCCATGATTTCAATGCCAATGATGGTGCCGGACAGGTTACGATAAATCCATACAATGGTGGGCACATCGATTGAAACAGACTCCCCATTCGGACCACCCGTCGAGATGGTTAGCAAGCCTTTGTGCTTAAAGGTTCCTCGATGGTGGGAATCATATTCGATATTGCTTAAGGGAGCATTGTCAACTGGAATCTGGGCATGCAAAAAATCAGATCCTTGAAGAAGATTGACGGGCTGGTTCTGGCGGCTTTCCAATAATTCTTTAAAGAAGGTGTCCCAGCGATATTTCGGCAAGTTTTCACTTTTAAAGTTTGCAGATTCTTCGGGCATCGGTATTCTCCATAATGAGATTGAAGGATTATATACAGTCATGACCTGCGATTAAGGATAATGATAGCAAATCAACTGGCAGATCATCAGGATCAAATTCTAGCGTTGGAGGTATGGCAGGGCAAGATAAGAGGCTAAACTTTTATAAACACGGATGGTAGGAAAACGGATAAAATAAAAAACTGTGTTTTTCCTATCCGTATAAACAATGTTTTGCCCTACAACCTGAGGAGTTTCCCTGAAGAAACCTCAAAGTACGAACAAAAAAGTATTGTTGCATGTGTCATGCCGAGCTTGTCGAGGCATCTCTTGAGAGATTTCTCGCTTTGCTCGAAATGACAGCCGTTAAAACATAGTTGTTTGTACTAAGAGGTTTTTAAATCTGGACATAAAGGCGTACTATTAAACCTATGATGAATGATTGTAAAACATGTCAACTGGTCGTCCGAAGGGACAAAGATAAATCACCTGATTGGGACAATATTTTCCGCACCGAATATTGGGATGTGGTTCATAGTTATAATACTTCCCTGGTGGGCTGGATTGTCCTGGTCACCAGGGTGCATCGTCGCTCGGTTGCTGATTTAAGCGAAGGAGAAGCGGCCGAATTAGGGCTGCTGTTAAAAGGAGTGTCCAGGGGTCTGCATATACTGACCGGCTGCGTCAAAACGTATGTGATGCAGTTTGCCGAACATCCGCAGCACCCTCATGTCCACTTTCATGTTGTGCCCCGTTTCGACGGCCAGCCACCAGAGCTGCGCGGTCCCCGGGTGATGCTCAGTTAGGCGTTTCCGATGAGGATAGCGTGCTGGAAGAGGAAATGAACGTCTTCGCGCTGCGCATGAGGGAGTTTTTGAGCGAGTGAGGTTGGTTAATGGTGGCCGATTTGGTAAATCGGCAGGCGCGATTTGCCAATATCCAAAGGGAACGCTGATCGCGCTACATAACCTGCGCGAAAGCGATTTCGCGACTGCGGTTATTGCTACGACCCACCCGATATGAGGCAGGCCGTTGAGCTGGAGAAGACTCCTCGATCTTTATTTTATATTTTTTAGCCTGGCGATGGCCGCAGTCGCTTTGATTCTGCCCTCTAACAACTGGGATGTCATCGGGTATGTGGCTGCGGCGATGCGCTATGAGATCGCGAATGATGGAGCGCTGCACGCTTTTGTTTATGAGGGGCTGCGAGAGGCGGTTGGGGAAGCGTATCCCGATTTTGTCCGTTCAGCATACATGCAGACGGTAAGCAAAGATCCGGAGTCTTTGCGCCAGGTGATGGCCTGGTATCAGGTCAGGCCGGCCTATGTTTTGCCGATTTTTATGCTGGCTAAAATTGGGATTGATCCCTTTTTGGCCACACATTTGATTTCGGTGACGGCCGTTTTCCTGGGATTATTGGTTTTCTACCTGGCGGTTCGGGAGCAACTTGATCCTATGTTTATCCTGATTTTACCGCTGTTTGTGGTTGGTTTGGGTGTATTTGAAGTGTCGCGGTTGAGCACACCGGATGCGCTGGTTTTCCTGGTCGTCGCCGCCACATTCTATTTCTTCATAGAAGATTCCTGGCTTATTCTGTTACTCTTACCACTCTCCTTGCTGGCGCGTGGCAATCTGCTCGTTTTTAACCTGATGATCCTGGCCTTTCTTTTTGTTAGCAATAAACGGTGGCGGGTGGGGACAATCATTGCGGCGCTTTTTTCCCTTTTGATTTATTGGGGCGTTCATGCATATTATGGACATTATGGCTATACGGCCGTTTTTTACAGCACCTTTGTCGAAAACCTGGCCTATCCGGCGCAAACAGCCGTTGCCCTGACCTTCACCCATTACCGGCAGGCGTTCATACAGGGCGCTTTAGATGTGCTTTACCGGAAGGAATTCCTCACCTTCTTGACGCTGTTGGTCCTGGCTGCTTTGCTGTTTGGGCGTTTAAGGCCTGAGTGGAGGACGCGTTTGAAACGGCCGCTAACGATCGCCTTGATTGGCGGCGTATCGGTCGTGCTGCATTTCATCCTTTTTCCGGCCATGTGGCCCCGCTTTTTCAGCGGCCACTATTTTATGGGAGCCATGGCGCTGCTGCTGGTTCTGAGTGTTTGGCTGGAAAGGGGGCAAGCGACTGATCCAAAATCTCATTAGCTCCAGTCAATCTCATCGACTAACGCCAACCGCACCGGCTTTAGAGCGACTACTTGTAGCACTTCATCACAATTGACGCAGACAATGACCTGGCGCAGCCTGGGCGGGACTTTGAGCTGGATGGGGTCCTGACATTCGGGACAAACGGCCGTTGTTGAATCGGCGGCGTGCCGGCTCGCATCGCTGATTGGATTTGATTCTGGACGTTTGACTAATGCATATCCTTTTTTTCTGCTTTGTTTGGCGGGGGAGCGCAAGTCGGCCGATTTATCCCGAACAACATCCACTTCCAGCGGTTTCGTACCGGTGATGATCAGGGTGGTGTGGCAGCGCCGGCAGGAAAATTTCTGGCCGGTTCGCTGCTTGCCGGTAAACTTAAACAGCGCCTCGCATTCAGGACAGATAATCGTGTTGTTAGAAGGCATATGACGTTTCGACAAAAAAAGAGGAGAGATAACGAGAACAGGGATCGTTCAGGATCAGGTGGTCTCGAAAAGCTGGCGATTGATTCATTTGAAAGGTTAATTTTCTGCAAACCAGGTCATTCTTAATCATAATTGTACCAGATTTTTATGTAGCACAAATTGCCAAAGGAACTTTAATGTTGGCCGATTTACCAAATCGGCAGGCGCGATTTGCCAATACCCAAAGGGCACGCTGATCGCGCTACATATGACCTGACCAGGGTTTAGCGGACAGGGCAATTTCGGCAAATTGCTTTGCGTAGTAGTCGATCCCCTTTCAATAAGCAACTGTTTATAAAATGCGTCCTCCGGTTGCCGGGGGATGGGCGGGCGTTATAATGGCAATTTGCACTAATTGAGAGGAAATACACGGTTACAAAAATTATAAGCACAGAAAATTGACAACTTTTCCCTTGATATGTGGGCGAAAACGATTTAATAAAAGTTGTCAAATTTTTAGGTAACACAATAGGAAATGACTTTATGAATAAGTTATCTAATGGAAGAAAACCAGCAGCAACGATCCTGCTGCTGTTGATTTTGGGCGCTGCATTGGCGGCCTGTGGCGGGGAACCGGGGGAGGAAGAATCTGCGGACCCCTTACCCTCACCGACCACGGCCGAAGTGGCGCAGTTGCCACCAGAGGATTCTCCATCCGAAATGCCGGTGGTACTGCCTCCGCCAAATGTGGACGTGATGACTAACACGCCCGTACCGGCGACGAATACGCCTGTGCCAACGGATACACCCGTGCCGACCAACACGCCTGAACCGACGGCCGTGCCGCCCACAGCCGTCCCCCCGACCGCTGTGCCGCCGACGGCCGTGCCACCCACCGAACCACCGCCACCGACTGCTCCACCCGTGGGCATCAATGGCCTGATCGCCTCATCTTTCAATGTTGAAACATCTGAAGCGGGTCGCAATGACCAGGTCTGGTTCAACTTCAATGTCGCCAATTCCACCGGAGGGGATGTCTCTTATTATTCCCTGGGGGTGATGCCTAAGAAAGACGGTACGGACCGCAAAGATTGGTATCAACAGAGTTGGAAAGGGGCTGATTCGGTGATCGATCCCGGTGGTAAGGAATGGCGCGACAATATCAAGCTGCCCGAATCAGGCGACTACACCTTACGCCTGGTCATTTGCTTTGATAGTTATGAATCTTGCACGACCAGAAACGGAACCTATCACTCTCTATCGAATGAAGTTCCAGTAAAGATCCGCTAATCTTCGTGACAGTCATTTGAAAAAATGACTGTCACTTACTCCGCCGAAACTACAATTTATATTTTGTACGATTGGAACATTTGTGCTATCATCCCTTTCCAAGCATTTTTCTGATACTTAAATCAATTTCTTTCTAACATTTGAGGAAGGACTTATGGCAAACGTGCGCTTTACCCGGCATTTGGTTCGCTTCTTTCCCGGCCTGGAAAATGTTCAGGTTGACGGTGGTTCAGTAGCTGAAATTGTGACTGAGCTAGACCGTAAATATCCAGGGCTTGCCGCTTATATCGTCGACGAGCGTGGCGCTTTGCGGCGGCATGTCAATATTTTCCTCAACCAGGATATGATTCACGATCGCCAATCGTTAAGCGATGCTGTATCCGAGGGGGATGATTTGTATATTTTTCAGGCGCTATCCGGCGGTTGATTTTTAACCTCAAAGGTCGAAATCAAATCCTTTGAGGTTTTTTTATTATTTGGAGGTCATAATGAGTAAGGATCGATTAATTTTAGGAACACGCAAGGGCTTGATCATTCTGCAGGAGAATGGCTCATCCTGGAAGGTGACCCATGCGGCTTATCCGGGGATTCCCATCTCTTACGCTATGGAGGACCCGCGCACGGGAACAATGTGGGTTTGCGCCGATCATGGACATTGGGGCACGAAGCTGTACCGTTCTCAAGATGGTGGTGATAATTTAGATGAAGTTCCTGCGCCAACCTATCCGGAATCGGCCGTTGCTTTCGACGTCTGGAATGATTTTGCGGAAACACCAGCCAAGGTGACATACATGTGGATGATTGTTCCTGGTGGCGACGACCAGCCGGAACGACTGTATATAGGAACAGAACCGGGCGGTTTGTTCCGCAGCGATGATGGAGGGGAGACATTTTCTCTCATCGAAGGGTTGTGGAACCATCCGGCGCGAAAAGAGAACTGGTTTGGCGGCGGACGCGACCAGGCCGGGACCTGTGCTCTGGTGGTTGATCCGCACGACAGCAGCCATCTCTTCGCCGGAATCAGTGTCGGTGGGGTTTACGAATCGACGGATGGGGGAGAGACCTGGACCGGCCGGAACAAAGGATTGCGCGCCGATTTTTTGCCCGATCCGTACGCCGAACACGGCCATGATCCCCATTTCCTCGTATGCAGCCCCTCAAATCCGGATGTGCTTTGGCAGCAGAATCACTGCGGCGTTTTTCGCAGTGTTGATGGGGGTAAAAACTGGACCGACATCTCTCAGAAAGATGGACCCGTTGGATTTGGCTTCCCCATTGCCGTCGATGAGCATGATGACCAGACGGCCTGGGTGGTTCCCGGTGTGAGCGATGATGTTCGCATTGCTGTCGATGGTGCGCTCTGCGTCGGCCGCACGGAAGATGGCGGCCAGACCTGGACGGAACTGCGCGACGGGCTGCCACAGGAGAACTGTTTCGACATTACCTTCCGCCACGCATTGGATATTGATGGCGAGCGGTTGGTGTTTGGAACCACCACAGGAAATCTATTCCTCTCTAATAATCGTGGCGACCAGTGGCAGGTGATCAGCCATTATTTACCGCCCATTTATTCCGTGCGATTTGCTTAAGGGTGTGTTTCAAATTAATAAAAAAGTTTATTAATGTAGGCCGATTTGGTAAATCGGCAGGTGCGATTTGGCCAATACCCAAAGGGCACGCTTATCGCGTTACATAATGACTCAAATGAAACAAGGAATAGGCAATGATTGATGATACGATGCATATTAAACTGGCAGGGGGTGTTCATGAGGTCGCCGTCTTAATGAGCCATCGCCGGCGAGTAATAAGTGCGGCCGAAACGTATCACATAATGGTCAAGGATCTATATTGGAAGGCCAAGAATTACCCTAATTCATCCAGGTCAATGTCCGACATCACTTCAATGTGGACCCCGGTGGTCATGAAAATGATTCGCTCGGCGATATTGGTGACACGGTCGCCAATCCGTTCCAGGTCATGTCCGATCCAAAGCAGAAAAGTTGCCCGGCGCACATAAGCCTCATCCTGCATTTCAGCCAATGTTTCGCGGAAAAGGCGGCGATAATGGCGGTCTAGCTTTTCATCTTTGGCGATGACAGACGTTGCAGTATGATTATCCTGGTTCACATAAGCATCCGTGACTTTGTGCAGCATCTTTCGCGCACGGTTGGCCATCTTGGGCAGTTTGTGTAGAGAGTCGATATCCTCCTCTACCTCTAATCGTTTCACAAGGTTGGCAATGCCTGCTGCGTGATCGCCAATCCTTTCTAACTCCACTGCAATATGAATAGCGGCGATTACCTTCCGTAAATCTTTTGCCGCCGGCGCCTGGGTGGCCAAAATTAATAATGCTTCATCTTCCACAGTATAGCGCAGTTCATTAATCTCCTGGTCGCCATCGACAACCAAAACCGCTTTGTTCATATCCCGCTCGGATAATGCTTCCATTGCTTTGCCAATGGCTGTATCAACCAGGCTGCTCATGAGCAGGATGTTTTCATCAAGCATGGCTAATTTTTGATCGAGGAGTGTTCTGGTGGGAAAAGTCATGTTTTTACCTCAAGTTGGCATTAATAAATCGTGTCGGACTTATCAATTTTTTAGGGCACCCTTAAGGTTCTTTATTTAAAATCCTGTCCCTGGGAAGCCGCCTGGGGTTGGGAATGAGCGTAAAGGAGAACCGGGTTTTCCAGAATTGGGTGCCTGCCTTTATTCTAATTATAAGGAATAGGATGACTTTTACAAGAGATGATGTAGAGCAATCTGCGTGCTCTCTGAGTAATGCCTAAATTGATCCTCGGCACAAATTAGGCAATTTGTGTTACGGAAAAATATTAATTTTTATCATTTTGTTGACAACAATCAGGCATAGTGCTATACTTTTTATGGCTCCCCCCCAGAGGTGGTTACATCAGACGCCCGTCTATGTACCACCTCATTTTTTTTGCCAAAAAAGGATGACATGAACGCCAACACGAATTCCCCCCAATTAGTTGAATATGGGCAAGCATTTTTAAAGTCAGGATTAGTACACCGGGCTAAACGGCCGGATGGCGAGGGACCTTTTCCGACAGTGGTGATGATTCACGGCCGTTATGGTGATGAGGATGCCATGTGGCTTTTTGAAAATGTGGTACCCAATCATTGGCTTAAGGTAGCCCCACGCGGCATTGTCGAAGGACCTCCGGGCCGTTTTTCTTGGGTGGCGCGTGAAGATGCGGATTGGCCGGATTTGGCCAGGTTTGATGCGGCCGTGCTGCCCTTGCAGCGTTTTACTTCCGCCTTACCCGGTTTATACCAGGCAAATCCGCAGCAGATCTATTTGATGGGATTTAGTCAAGGTGCAGCCCTATCCTACGCGTTGGGCATGCGCGTTCCTGGATTGGCGCAGGGCATTGCCGGACTGGTTGGCTTTGTACCAGAGGGATGTGAAGAGGAGCCTTGTTTATATTCTTTAATGGATCTGCCTGTTTTCATCGCTGTCGGCAAAAATGATTCGTTAATTCCCTATGAGCGGTCCCTGCAATCGGCAGCCGTTTTACGCAAGGGCGGCGCAGATGTGTCCTATCATGAATATGACACCGGTCACAAGCTGAACCGGCAGGGAGTGCAGGACCTTAAAAGCTGGTGGAGGGAGCGGGATGAGGAGCGAGTAGCAGGTGGCGAGTAGCGGGTAGCGAGTGGCGAGTTTCTCACTGTTTACTGTCCACTGCCCACTGATTACTGCTCACGATGCTGTTATCAGTTCCCAGTTATCAATTGTCAGTTCCCAGTTCTAATTTTCCCTTAACCGAGAATTTACAATCCCATAACGTCTATAGTGAAGAATAGAATGTAGTAATAAGTGACAGTCAATTCAAAAGTGACTGTCACTTGAGTAAAGCACATTGGGTGCAACCGCACATTTACCTTTACGTAAAGACCAGTGGAGGTCAACGAATGAATCGAACGAAAACAGGTTCTTTTATTTTATTGATTATTTTCGCGCTGCTGCTGACCGCGTGTGGCGCATTTGGCGAGGTTGAAGCGGAACTTCAACCGATATTAGAAGATAAGGTGCAGGCGGAGTCGGCCGTCCTCGACCAGGCTGAGCCGGACCCCCCGGCTCAAAATAATATCCCGACGGTTCCTCAAGTCCAGATCCCCCCGGCCATTCAAAGCGAAAACTTGTTTGAACATGAAGAAGTCTTCATTAATCTATTTGAACGAGTAAGCCCATCTGTTGTGCATATCGGCGTTGATAATGGACAGGGTTCCGGTTTTGTTTATGATGTTGCCGGGTACATTGTCACCAACAATCATGTCGTGGCCGGAGCGCGCAATATCATCGTCTCTTTCCCGGACGGTAATGACCTGGAAGCCACCCTGGTGGGGGCTGATCCGGGATCGGACCTGGCTGTGCTCAAAGTCGATGTCCAACCGGGTGAGCTGCAAGCATTAACCCTGACCGACTCCGACCAACTACGTGTTGGCCAGCTTGTGCTGGCGATAGGCAGTCCTTTTGGCCTGGCCAATACCTTAACCACAGGCATTATATCCGGGCTGGATCGTCTCTTCCCTGGCGCGCAAGCGCCGGGCGGCGGCAGCTATAATATTCCCGATATTATCCAAACCGACGCGGCGATTAATCCCGGCAACTCCGGCGGCCCTTTGTTGGACACCAACGGAAATGTAATTGGCGTAAACACGGCCATTGAATCCCCCGTGCGCGGGTCATCCGGGGTGGGTTTTGCAGTGCCTTCCAATGTCGTAGCTGTGGTAATCCCTCAGCTTATTGACGGCGGATCGGTGCAAACCCCCTGGTTAGGTGTTTCCGGGACAGAACTGAACGCTGCATTGGCTGAATCTCTTAACCTGGACCGGGAGCAGCGAGGCATCGTTCTGGCCAATGTGATTGCGGACGGGCCGGCCGAAGCGGCGGGCATTCGTGCGGGAGATCCGGCGACGGGCCTTGGCGGTGATGTCATCGTCGGCATCGACAATGAAGAGGTGCGCTCTTTTGACGACCTCTTAGGCTACATTGTTGGCAAAACAACGGTCGGTCAGGTTGTGGAACTGTCTATCCTGCGAGATGGGGAACTGCTCGTGATTCAGGTGACGTTAGAAGCACGGCCGTCTGTTGAAGAGTAACGATATCTAAATAAATTGAATAAGCATGAGATCTGCGGCCGATCGGTCGCAGGTCTTTTTTTAAATGAACACCGCCGGAGATACATGGAAACGCTTGCTGAGCGCACGAATTTGGCGCACATTTAGTTCTCTTTTGCCGCTTAATATCTCAGATACAATTCCTTGAGAACCCACCTCAGGCAGATCTGACTGTTTTAGATGATGCTCATCCATTAAATACTTCAGGATACCGGCGCCACTTGCCTGGGGCATTTGGTAATGCCGTTCTTCATAGGCGTGAATGAGCGTGGAAAGCGTATCGAGGTAATCATACATAGGATGATTGTCATCCAGGCCGATTAAATCAATCAGCTCATTCATTTGGTCTACCGCCCGATCATATTCTTCTTCATCCCGCACAGATAAATGAGGGCTGATCACTGTCCAATAAGGCTGAATTTCTTTGATTTTAAGGCTCATAATCTCCACAATCCTTGATCGTACTGTTCATGGGTTAGAACATTGCGGATGTAAACTTTCTTTCGATTAAAGTGAATAGCAGTGATAAGGCGATATTTATTCCCGCCAATATTGAATACAATACAATTACCAACCTTATCTGCACTGGGAAAAGTTCTTCTCAATTCGACGAAGCTTGAAAAATCATTTAATTGCATGATTTTATACCATCTCACCAAAGGGTTTTTACTATCGTTGTGTTTTTCCCAAAAAATCCGAAGTTGTTTTCGCGAGATGATGTGCATTATAAACATTATATCTCAAAATGAGATATTTCAAAAGATGATCCAAAAATTGAGGATTGCTAACAAATTCTATTCTATTTTTCAACCGGCCGGTTGCCCCAGTTGTTTTGATTAATGGCGCGCTCGATACAGGCGTTTCTATTAAGATATAGTGCCGTAAGATTGTAATTATTGGCAATCGGTATGGCCAAAAAACGGGCATCTTCAGGCAAGGGATGGGGGTTAGAAGCATCAAGGTAGACCATGAAGCGCGCTACGGCCGTTTCACCGGGGCCATCGATCTGGAGATCGTCTTCTTCCAACACCGGATGGCCAATGATTAGATTCACCTCTTGCTGCTGCAAATAGTCGAAAGGTGCAATGCGTTGGTGTCCGGGCATGGAGCCTAAAACCAGGCCATTGCGGGCGATCCAGGGATCATTCAAGCCGAGCATGTCAATGCTGTTCAGGCCGGAGTAATAGGGAATCGCCCCGGCAGGGCGAACGGCAATGGTGACCGGGTCGGCGCATCCCTGGAAGTGGTCGCCCAACGTGCGGCCGATGCCGTCCCAATTTTGGTGTGGGTTTTCCATATAGCCCTTCAAGCCGGGAATGCTGCCGATGCCGGGTACGGACTCGAAGGTCAGCATATGGTAAAAAGAGCCGCTGATAACCAGGAGAATGGTGATGGTGCGCCAAAGGGTTCGCTGCAAGCCGGTGAAAATCAGCCAGGTGAGTAAGATCATCAATGCCGGCAAAATGGGGGTCATGAAGCGAAACTCCATAAAATCACCGCCCAGGCTGAAAATGTAAAGTGACCAAGTCAGGACAATGGCCGCCAAGATCAGAATTGAACCGCTGCGTTGTGCCCACAGTTTTTTATAGACGATCAAGGCCAGGATGAGAAAGGGCAGCAGCCAGTAAGAGGCTAAAAAGACGGCGAAATAATATCCCCCGCGCAAGATGGATGTGCCGGAGCTGACCTTGACGTAAAAGGTGTTGGGCAGAAGCTGGCCATAGAAATTGAATCGCCATAAAAACCACGAACCAACGATGAACAGGATAGGTGCGGTCCAGGCCGCCAGAAGGGCAGCTTTCTTGGGGTTGGAAAGGGGGAAGTTATAGAGTTCGTACACTGTTATTAGGGAAAGGATAAATAAGATGACGGCCGAATCCAGGCGGGTCAGCAGGGCGAGGCTGAAAAGGAAGCCAAGCATGAGCATTCGCCACAATGTCCACTGCCTGTCCGCCCGGTTTTGCAAGACGATGAAAGTTGAAATCAAAAGCAGGGCGGTTTGCATCTGCGTTTCCAAACCCCCGGTGGCGAAAGAACTGAAGGTGAAATTGGTTCCCAACAGCAGCACGGCAATCAAGGCCAGGAAATCTTCTTGCAGCACCAGCCGCCCCAGGTAAAAGGTGAAGATCAGGGACAGCAGGAAGAAAAATAGGCCCATAACGATCACCCCGGCGATGGGGTCCAGGTTGAGAGCCATGATCCCGCTGATCAACAGGGTCCACAAAAAATTGCTGTACCCTTCGACGACCTGGCCCGGCCCCCACACTAAGCCCAACCCCTGGGCCAGGTTTCGAGCATAGCGAAAGGAAATGAAGGCGTCATCCTGGACGAAGCGGTTAATCCAGGCCAGGATCAGCAGCAGGAAAACGGCCGTGAACAACAGAATTCGACTATGATTTCGTTGGTTAATCCATGCACGCATGAAAATTCCAGCAAGATTGATTGCCCATGGCAGCTTGCTCAAATTGATGCTGCCGCTGGTTATTCATAATGTTGATCGCCAATTCACTCAGCGCAATGCTCTTGATAACTGCCGTTTAATTGTGTCTGAATTTGCTAAGAAACAAACTTTCTCAAACCGTCATTCCAGCCTGCCCTGAGCTAGCCGAAGGGAACAGCGTGAGGAATCTTTCACCGATAGGAAGTGCAAGATCCTTCACTACGTTCAGGATGACAAACGGATGTTTCTTTACCCATAGAACAGAGCCTGCGATGTGGCGTTTCTCAAAACGGCGTTTTGAATTGCTTGATCTGGAATGATGAATCAACTTAAAATGGAATCCAATCCGTTCGATCTTTCCATTCTTCGCTATCAGTAATTTCCCAAATTAGATAAAGGTCGGAGGTTAATTGGTGGATGGTTGTGTCCGGTCGGACCCAAAGAACTCCCCAATGAGAAAAGCCCTGTTTTTCATAAAAATCAATCAGATGCTGAGGAATGGTGCTGCGATTTCCCGTAATTAATATCCTTTGAGATTGGGATAGGTAAAACAGAATATCTGGATCAGATGTACCAAACGGAGGTGCGCCTCCATCCCCAATTCTGATAACATCAATTTGATTATTAATATCTTTAAGATGTATTTTCAAACGGTTAGAAAGATTCTCATCAATCAGAAAACGAACCTTCATTGATATTTTAATTTATCATCTCGAATGACTCGAAGACGTTTGATAAGTGGGGAGGGGGAAGCATCCCATTTATCGTATGCATCCAGGTCATTTTTCCGCTTTTTTTCCAGGTAGCTTTCAACTTGATCTTTATAGGTGAAATAAAACATGATGCAAGCGTAAATTTTTTCAAGAGCCAAGCCCGGAAATTCCTGTGCAATTTCTTCAGGGCTGTAACCTTGATGAAAATAGTGAAGGATATGCTCAATGGCAATCCGGTGCCCTTTTATCCTGATCGTATTGGGAAAAACGAACTCAAAATATTCAGCTAGATTGATGACAGGATCTTCGATCATACGGTTATTATATCATATAGAGATTTATTGAAGCTGCCATCTTTTTGAAAAGATGGCAGCTTGTTGAGGTTAATTTTTTCGGGCGCGGAATAGGCTGACGATGAGGGTGGCCAATGCTGCCAATGCGCCGGTCGCGGCGACAGCTTTGCCCGCTTTGGGGACCAGGTCTTGATCATCGATCAAATCTTTAACCGGTTTGACCCGCTGGCGCGGGGTGACGCCGAAGATCATGTGCATAACGATCATCATGAGCCGGTAATGGTTTGGGTAGCGCAAAATGGTCGATACATCGAAGGGCAGCGGTGGGTAGCCTTCGGCATAGGACCGGATCTGGGTGAACTGCATCACTTCTTCTTTGCCATGCGTGCGTGCGTTGCCGGACATCTTCACACCGCCAAAGGGCAGCAAAGAGACCGGGTAGTGGACCATGACATCATTAATATTAACGGTTCCCACCTCCATCTGCTGCGCCAGCCGGCGGGCACGCTTATGGTTGCTGCTCCAGATATAAGCATTCAGGCCAAATTTGCTGTGATTGGCTAACTGCACGGCGTGGGCTTCATCTTTCACTTTCATGATTGGAATCAGGGGACCAAATGTCTCTTCCCACATGACTTCCATCGAATGATCGACATCAACTAAGATAGTCGGTTCAAAGTACATATCATTTCTTGAGCCGCCATACACGATGCGCGCCCCTTTGTTCAAGGCATCTTGAAGCTGTCCCTCGACGATGTCAAGCTGCCGTTGGAAGGTTAGCGGTCCCATATTATATTCACATTCTTTGCTTTCCGTGTAACCAATCTTCGCTTTTTGAGCTTCTTCGATGGCCATCTGCACGAACCGGTCATAGACCGCTTCGACGACATAAATGCGCTCGACGGCGACGCAGGATTGGCCGGAGTTGAAGAAGGCGCTGGACCAGACGCCCCATTTGGCGGCCGCTCGGAGATCGGCATCTTCCAGGACGATCATGGGATCTTTGCCACCCAGTTCACACAGAAATGGGATCATATGTTCAGCCGCTGCTTTGGCCACCTTACGGCCGGTGTCTGTGGACCCGGTCAAGAAAATCAGATTGGGTTTGGAGGCCACCATGCTGGCGCCGACCCGCGCATCGCCATGCAAAAAGCGGACGAAGGGTGACAGTTCAGGCACACGGTTAAACAATTCCTCAATGAGCGCTCCGGTGGAGGCGGCGACCTCGGAAGGCTTGACCATGACCGTATTGCCGGCCAACAAGGCGGAAATAGTCGCGGGAACGATCAGCTCAAAGGGATAATTCCAGGGGCCGATGACGCCTACCACACCGTATGGTATCGGTTCGTAGCTGTAGCGGCGGAAGAAATAGATGCCCGGAGGAACGCGTTTTTTGCCCAGCCACTTGTGCGCCCGCTTGAGATATTGGTGAATTTTATCGACGGTCATAAACACTTCTGCGCCGGCATCCTGCCGGCTTTTGCCATGATCTTTATTGATGACGGCCGTGATTTCGTCCACAGAATCAAT
>JANQGC010000092.1 GCA_028277515.1 Anaerolineae bacterium | reverse complement strand
TACATTCGGTCATGATCCAGGAAAAACGGGATATGTTCAAGATGTGGAATATGGTCCTGGTCATTCTTACCTACTGCTTGGTCATTTTGGGCACCTTTGTTGTACGCAGCGGTGTCGTTTCTTCTGTCCATTCCTTTGCCCAGTCAGCAATTGGCCCTTTATTCTTTGGCTTTATAACCGTTATGTTTTTGCTTTCCGTCTATTGGGTTAGTAAGCGACGTGAAGAACTCTCCTCCAATAATAGTATCCAATCCTTCTTTTCCAGGGAAGCAGCTTTTCTTTACAATAACTTTTTAATTCTGGCCATATTGGCTGTCGTTTTCCTTTTCACCTACTATCCCATCTTCTCTGAGTTGTTTACAGGTGAAAAAGGATTTGTTGGACCACCCGTATATGAGCGGGCATTAGCGCCATTATTTGCCCTCCTGCTGATATTGATGGGTGTTGCCCCCTTGACCATGTGGTATCGGACCAGCCTGAAGCGTATTGAAATGGGCATCCTATGGCCTGCCATTGCAGCTACGGCGTTTACTGTCATTTTGTTTGCATTTGGCATGCGCAGTTGGGGCGCGCTGTTAGGCTTTTGGATTGTGGGCTTTTCTACCATCTTGACATTACTTGAATTTTGGAAAGGAACCCGGGCGCGCATGAAACGAGGCGAGAAACCGTGGTCGGCCTATACAAATTTGATGGCCCGAAACCGGCGTCGCTACGGAGGTTATTGGATCCACATCGGCGTGCTCGTCATGGCCTTTGGTGTCATTGGCGTGGAGCTTTTCCAACAAGAGACACAATTACGTCTGGCCACCGGCGAATCTGTTACTTTAGGTAATTACGAAATGGTTTTCAAATCCGTGGAACGGTATGATGGCCCAGACGATTTGCTGATCACCGAGGCAACGGTCGATGTTTACGAGAACGGCAATCTGGTGCGGACATTGGCACCACGGTCTGAATTATATACCCGGACGATGCAGCCGATGACCATTCCCAATGCACGATCCACGATTAGTGAGGATTTTTATGTCTTACTGGTCAATTGGGAGCCTTTGACTCCGGATTCGGCAACGTTCCGCATTTATCTGAACCCGCTGATCAACTGGGTTTGGGCTGGCGGTTTCATCTTTATTCTAGGCACGCTTATCGCTGCCTGGCCTGATGCCCGCAAGGAGAAGGTGCGCGTGGCCCAGCCGAAAGGAACCCTGTTGGGAACGACAGGGTAATCATTTTTATGCAAAAATTAGGTAGATTTTTTTTAATTGCATTGTTTGCCCTGGCCATTGTTGCCCTGGTTCAACCACTTGCTGCTCAGGACAATGGTGTGACGGATGATGAAGTTAACGAAATCGCCCAAGATATTTACTGTCCTGTGTGTGAAAACATACCGCTGGACGTTTGCGGCACACAGGCATGTGCTGACTGGCGAGAATTAATCCGTGATAAGCTGGCTGATGGTGAGAGCAAGCAAGAAATTTTTGAATATTTTGCCCGGCAATACGGGGATGGTGTGTTGGCCAACCCCCCACGCCGCGGGATAAGCTTGATCATTCTTTGGGTTCTCCCGGTCGTTCTTATATTGATCGGTGTGCTCTTATTCAGCCGTTGGATGCGCAGCATGCGTGCCGAACCAGTGGCTCCGGACCTGGCGGGTGGTGCGGTTGTGGTGCAAAGCGAAATCACCGATAAAGACGACTATCTCACGCGAGTTGAGGAAGAATTAGGTAAAAAATAATGAGCGATATCACTCACAGTACAATACCACAAGAGAAAGAATCAAAAACTGGCGGACCGCGCTGGGGCATGATTTTTATTTGGGCGGCCGTCATTGCCTTGCTCGCCTTATTGGGATGGGGATTGGTGAGAACCAACGCCACCCGCCCGGAGGCGGGACAGCCGGCGCCCGATTTCGATATTGAGTTTTTCAATGATTTTAATTGGGAAGGCCAGGAGATTGCTCATTTATCGGATATGCAGGGCAAGGTGGTGGTCATTAATTTCTGGGCTTCCTGGTGTGTTGAGTGCCGCCTGGAAGCGGATTTGATCGAGGATTCCTGGCGCAAATACCAGGATCAGGACGTGATTTTCCTGGGCGTTGCTTATTCGGATGTTGAACCGAACGCCATTGCTTACCTTAACGAATTCGACATCACTTATCCCAATGCTCCCGATTTAGGGACAGATATTTCCGATATGTATGAAATCACCGGAGTACCGGAAACCTTTTTCATTGATAAAGAAGGGACAATTCGACACGTACAAATTGGTCCGCTCAACCAGCAAACTCTGGATGGTGTCATTGGGCAGTTGTTAGGAGAGATCTGATGACCGCTGGTTCAATTCTATTGGGGATGGCTCTTTTCATTATAGTCATTCTTTTTGTTGCCCGGCCGTTACTAACAGCAAAACCGGCCGAAAGTCCTAGAGCAAACGAGCGTCGAAGGTTAATACAACAAAAGGAAGCTATCCTGGATGAAATTCAGGAGTTAGACTTTGACCATGAGACCGGCAAAGTTCCTACGGATGTATATGAAGGACAACGAGCCTATTTAATGACCCAGGCCGCGGCCGTTTTACAAGCCTTAGACGAAATCGCTGAAGAGACTAATGAGGATATGCGCCGGCAAATTGAAACGGCGATCAAACGACGCCGTCATCAGGTGACCCCCGCAGCAGCAAGCAACGGCCGGGGCAGTTTCTGCACTCATTGCGGCCGTCATCTTGAGCAAGAGGACAAATTTTGCGCCGGCTGTGGCCGGCCAGCCCGCGTCGTTCAGCCTTCCATTTCATAAAACCATGAAAAATCACGTTATTCACCCCTGGCCATTGGGCAATCATCGTCTGATGGCTTTTTTTCTTTTAGCCTTAATCCTGTTGGTTGGATTATCGGTTGTGGCTCCATCCGGCGTGGCACAAGAGCCGCTGGAACCACCGACTAAACCGGATGCTGAACGGGCGCTGCCAACTTTCAATGAACGCTGCGCGAACTGTCACGGACCACTCGGCCGGGGAGATGGTGAGCTGACCGGGAACCTGGCGGCACCACCGCGAGACTATACGGACCCCCAATATTTAAATGAAGCTGTTCCGTCCACCATGTTTCAAACAATTATCCAGGGACGCTTGGATGCGGGGATGCCTCCTTTTGGTCCCAGCAGCAGCAATCCGCTTGCTGCAAATGAGATCTGGGACCTGGTGGGTGTGGTCTATAGTTTGGGTACGCCGGCAGAGTCAGTTGAAAACGGCCAAATGCTGTACGAACAGAATTGCGCCGCCTGTCATGGTGATGATGGAACGGGAAATGGCCCGCAGGCGGCCGAGCTGGACACGCCATTAAATGATTTAACCGATCTAAGTTACTGGACAAATCGCAGCAATAACCTGGTGGCAAGCGCCCTGCAAGACAACTCTATTGAGGATCATACCTATCAATTAAATGAAGATGAAATCGGCGACGTCGTCAATTTTGCCCGTACATTTAGCTATGATTATTATGATCCCGCTGCGGCCATGGAACCGATCGAAGCAGCAACGATCAGCGGATTGGTCACCAACCAAACAACGGGTGAGTTGTTGACGGAGGGCCAGGTCAACCTGCGCGCCTTCACGCCGGCCTTTGAAGAAGCACTCTCCCTGACAACCACTCTTGAAGTTGATGGGACCTTCTCCTTTGATTTAGAAGATATTTCGCCCGAATTGGTTTATTTGGCCAGCGTGGAGTATGAAAATCTAACTTTCAACAGCGACCCCGCTCGTCTGGAGAGCGACAATCCAGAGATTGAGATGCCGATTATCGTTTTTGATAAGACGACCGATCCTGAGGTGGTGAGTATTGAACAAATTCACCTGGTCCTGGAATTTATGGATGGCCGGTTGGTGGTTAACGAAATTTATGTGCTCAACAATAACGAACCGGCCGTATTCGTTGGCCAATCCGGGGAAACTTCTGAGGGTACCATTGAAATCGCCCTGCCGGAAGCGGCTGAACAGGTTCGTTTTCAACGTTCATTCGATTCATTTGGCAATTTTATGGCCGCTACGGAAATGATTCAGACCGATCGCGGCTGGGCAGATACCGTTCCTCTCCGGCCCGGGCAGCCGGCCATGAATCTATTGGTCACTTATGATTTGCCCTATGAAAATGGTTTAGATTTCAGCCATCCCCTTTTCTATGATGCTGCCAGAGCTTCTGTTATTATGCCCGATAGAGGCGTCAGGCTTGATGGACCGGAATGGCTCGATCAAGGTGTGCAGCAAATGGGCGATGCCGGGACCTTTAACAGCTATGGCCGCCCCGCCATTCCTGCGGGTGATTCATTGAGTTTTGAGTTGGAGGGCCGGCTTGAGACCAGCGCTGCGGCAGCGACAACCGGCAACAGTGGTTTGGCCGGAGATTCGACAATCGGGCTGCTTCTTGGTGTCGGTGTGCTATTGCTGGTCATTGCCGGTGGTGTCTTCACCATCCGTTCCTGGCAAACACCCGCGCCCGTTGCGGCCTCTACCTCTAGCCAGCGGGAGGATCTACTGCAGGCCATTGCTGACCTGGATGATCAATTTGAATCGGGAAAAATTGAGGAAACGGAATACGAGCAAGAACGTGACACATTAATGTCTGAACTGGTTTCTGTGTGGCAGGAGTAAGTATTCAGGTGACAGGCACTCCCGAAGTGCCTGTCACCTCTCTAGTCAATTATGTTCCAATTCACCACGCTCTATTACAAAGTTGATGACGATGATACGTTAGAGGCATTTTTCTCTAATACCCATCTGCAGCTTGCGGAAAAGCTGCCAGGGTTACTCAAAAGCGAGGTGAGCCGCGTTGTTGGCCAGCCAGGGGGCGAGTCCCGTTTTCATATGGCTTATTCCCTCTACTTTGCTACGGAGGAAAGTTTTTATCTTTCTTTAGCCTCTGAGCCGGGAATTGAAATGATGAAAGCCTTAATGCCCTGGTTTGAGGCTAAATTGATCGTTTGGTACTATGCCGATTCATTTGAAGAATTTGTCGAAAAAAGAGGTCGCTCAGTAGACTTGGTGGAAAACTAGACGGTGGGAGTGTTGAAAATCTGGAAAAATTGGAATCTGGTTCTAGTAATCCGACACTTTTACAAAGAGAAGATTAACTGGACGCTGATTTACGCTGATGACGCTGAATTTTTTATTTTTATCGGCGTAAATCCGCTCTTGTCCGCGTCCTTTTTCTAAACTGTTTGGGTAGAATTTGGTCACTCTACCTCATCTCCGGAGGAAGCGGCGGGGATGAAGGTCTGGTAAACCAGCGGTGCATATACCAGGGTTTCGTCCCTGTAATTGTCTCCTATTAATCCCCCTAAAGCATAGATTCTGGTTTCAATTTGCCCAACACCTGCCCCAGGCCATCTGGGGTTTTCTTTTAGGGGTGGGGTGTTGACAACCTGCCAGGTTTCGGTAGCCGGATCATAAACTTCGCTGAAGGTTATTTCGCTATCGTCGTTGAGACCACCGCCGATGATGTAGAGTTTGTTGAGGATGACGGCCGAGCCGGCCGCGGCGCGCGGCAGCAGCATATCCGGACATGAGGACCAGGTCTCACCCGCTGGCTCAAACGTGTAGCAGCTCGACAACTCAGACCGGCCATCCTCTCCACCGGCCACGATGAGTTGTCCGGCCAGCGCACCGCCCGCGGCCTGGCCTAAGGGGGCGGGCATGGAGGGCAAAGGGCGCCAACTATCGGCCGACGGATCATATACAAATGCCGTATCCAGGTATTGATCCCCATTCCAACCACCAAACAGGTATAGAAACGCGCCATCGGTTATGGCCAAACCACCGGAAACCGGTTGGGGTAAGGCAGCAATTGGCCGCCATGCATCTTGGGATGGGCTGTAAGCTTCGACAACATCTGTCGGCTGCCCATTGGCCGACAAGCCACCCGGCACATAGATTTCGCCGTAAAGCTGCACGGCCGAACTATCGGTCACGGCCGTTGGCTTTTCGGCGGCCGATCGCCAGGAGCGATTCAGGCTGTCAAATACATACACTTTGCCGTCAATGCCTGCGGCCGTTTCCCCACCGATCTGGTAGATGTCCAGGCCAACAGTAGCCACGGCCATGTTAGCACGACCTTCGGGCATCGGCTTACTCACCAGCCAGCGAGTATCTCCTATCTGTGTTTCTGAAAATGGTTCTAAGGCGGCCTGCGTCTGGTTTTGATTCCAAACCTGGAGGCCTAAGATGGCAATCGCGATCACGCTGATTAACAGCAGCAGCAATAATCCGATCACGCGCCAGTTTCGTGACCTGGAGGTCGATTCAGCCCCATCCATTGGCGCTTCATCGACTGCCGGCTCTACATAAGCCGAACTGTCCGGATCAACAGCAATTGCAATCTCAGGGCCGGTCCCATCATGTACGGCGGCGCCAACCGTGTCCAGGATGGCGATATAACCCTGCTGCATTCCCGCTGTGGTTGCTTCTGTTCGTGACGAAACGCCCAGTTTGGTGTAAATGTTGCGCAGATGTACCTTGACCGTATTTTGGCTAATGCTCAACGCAGAAGCGATTTCTTTATTTGATGAGCCTTCCGCTACACAACGCAGGACATCTAGCTCGCGATCGCTTAAAGTTTCACCAATTTCAGCCATTAGCGTGATTATATCGAGGCGTGTGTGGTTAGACGAAAATTATTCATGAGACCGCCTGAGAACCACTCAACGCCTTATTCTCCATTGGGAAAAGGGGCTATGGATTCCGTATCCGTTATGGGCAGCGTGCCGCTTATGACTTCCGGGGTAGGCGTCGCTTCAGCGCAGCCTTGAACGGCCTCGGTTAATTTCTCATCCAACTCAGCGGTACGCCCGTACTGACGTGCTTCGCGATAAAGATCAACCGCCGGGCACCATTCCATCGTATTAGCAAACTGGTTCCCTTGTGCAAATAGGGCATCATACAGCTTGTCGCACGATCCTTGATAAAACGGGGCAGCGAGGCATAAATCACGGAAAAAACTGGCAGCCGCTCCCCAATTGACACCATAGTAAGCCATCCCTTGCAAATAAAGTTCAGCCCAAAGCCAATAATCTGCGGCCTCCTGCGTGAGATCACCTAATTTTTCCGCTTGAGAAAGATGGTAGATGCCATTTTCAATTTGGTCGCCTTGTATTTGCGCCAATCCTTGTTCCAGATGGGCATGATAAAGAAAGGCATCGGTTTGTAGACGCCGGTATTCAGGGTATTGGCGCTGGAAAGCCAGGGTGTCTTCGATGAGACGTAGCCACTCTTTTTGACTTTCCAACCTCTCCAGGCGTTGTAATTCTTGCGCCAGGTCGTCGATTTGACCTGGTGTGGGTGAAGGTTCCGGCACGGGAGCAGGCGTGGGCGGAGCTTCAGGTGTCAAAGAATTCCTGAGAGCAGCTTCCGCTTGTTGCTGCAAAGCCAATGCATCCCCGCTGGCGGGATCTTGTTCTAAAACCCACTCCAATCGCCGCAGTGCAAGATTATAACTACCATTGCTGATATCATCTTGAGCAAGGGTTATCTGGCGATTAACCTGTTCGGTGCGTAATTTTTCTTCACGCTCGCTGCGAATGGTTTCCCCGCTTTGCCAGGCAAGATAACCGACTGTTGAGTAGAGGATGATTAATGCGGCGAGGATAATGAGCACCAGGCCGGCCACACGGGCTAAAGACCATGAGGTTTTTTCTTCTACATCCGCAGCTTTTTGTTCTTTTTCGTCCATTAAAAATTTGAAGGCAGATTTTAGGCCATCATTTCCCGGTAAACGGCCACAGTCCGGGCCGCAATTTGATCCTGGGTATACTTTTCTATGACACGCCGGCGGCCCGCCTGCCCGAATCTTTGGCGCTCCTCTTCTGATTGCATTAATTTTAACAAATGTTTATACAATCCGGCGACATCCTCTTCGGCAAAGATCAGGCCGGCATCCCCGATCACGTTGGGGATTTCACCGGAATCAGAACCAATGATCGGTATCTGGCAGGCCATTGCTTCTATTAAGACGCGGCCGAATTGTTCTTTCCAGTTGGGCAATGTGCGGGAAGAAAGGACAAGGACATCTAACTGTTGCAAAAAGGCCGGCATTTGCGCGGAAGGAATGGTTTTTTCAAAATGAACGCGGTCGTCGATGTGCAGGTCGACGGTTAATCTCTGTAAGTTTGGTCGTTCAGGACCCTCACCTACGATGAGAACGCGCCAGATGCCGGGCAGCCTGGCTGCTGCGTGCAGCAATAAGTCCACGCCCTTTTCCGGGACCAACCGCCGGTTAGCCGAACCGATGACAAAACCACCTCCGCCGGCGCGATTTGGGGATGGGTGAAAGCGATTTGGGTCCACTCCAAATTGAGGAATAACCTTAAACGGACCTTCATATCCTTTGCGTTGAAAAACCTGCACCGCCTCCTGGTTGCCCATAAGTGCAAAGTCAACCCCGGCCAGCACCTGCGATTCCATCTTGCGAAAAGGGAATGGGTAGCGGCGATAAATGTTTTGCCAGGTAAAAAAGAGACTTTTGGCTCCAACTGCGCGCGCGCTGCGCCAGGCCAGCCATGTTGCCAGGTTATACGGTTCTTCATCAATATGCACGATATCCGGTTGAAATTCATTGATTCGCTGTTTGAGCTTAGGATAATGGTGCAGATGAAAATCGCCGTTGAAGCGGATGGGATCGACCAGGAGTCGATAACCTTCCGTGTGCTCCCTTTCCAAAAGCACAGGCCCGGCGGGATCATTCCAGGATGGGGGGACGATAACCGTTAATTCGACGTCATCAAATTGAGCGATTGCCTCTAATTTTGATTGGTATGTCGCCGACAGGCAGGCTTTGGAGAGCATTAAAACGCGCATGATTGATATTGAGTGCTTATTGACCAAAAGGGCTATTTTGCTATACTTGCTTCGCTTTGACAACATTGGACAAGCGAGTTAAAGACGGTTGGTACGTTATTCTAAGCCCCTCCCATATGGAGTGGGCTTTGTTGCTATTAGCCCTGATTGTGGCCCTCTTTCTACGTCTATATGATCTGGGCGAACGGCCGCCAGGATTATACCGTGATGAGGCGTTTAATGGCCTGGATGCGCTAAAAGTCTTAGGGGGCGATCATGCGCTCTTCTTTCCGGCCAATAATGGGCGGGAACCGCTTTATATTTATTTATCGGCGGCTGTGATCGCTCTTTTTGGCCAAACGGCCGTGAGCGTTCGCCTGGCTGCTGCCCTGGTTGGCTCTTTAACAACCGTGCCCGTTTATCTGTTGGCCAAAAGCTGGTTTGGTTGGCGCGTAGGCGTCATCGCGGCCTGGTTGTGGGCGATCACTCTCTGGCCTGTTCATCTCAGCCGTATTGGTCTGCGTGTTATCTTACTGGCTCCGCTATTGGCGATGACCTTTTGGCTGGGCACGCTGGCCTACCGGCGTCAGAAAAAATGGCTTTGGTTGGCGGCGGGTATCGTATATGGCCTGAGCTTTTATTCCTACCTGGCGGTTCGCTTTACGCCAATCCTGTTGATCTTGCTGGCTGGTTATCTGCTGTTGGCCGGACGGGGAAGCCGTTTGTGGCCGGGAGCAGCCTGGTTTGGTGGTGGGCTGCTGGTAACCCTGCTGCCCTTACTGACGGTCTTCATCTCCAGCCCGGACCTGGTTTTAGGAAGAACTGGACAGGTATCCATCTTTCATCCCAATGTGAATGGTGGTGATTTTTGGGGCACATTATTGCGCCAAATTGGGGCGGCCACCGGCATGTTTTTCGGGCAGGGAGATAACATTCTACGCCATAACCCGGCCGGCCGGTCTGTGTTTGATTGGCTCATGCTGGTTCCATTTCTGATTGGCCTTGTATGGTGCCTACGACATTGGCGACGCCCGGCTTCCATGACAGTCATGTTGTGGACAGCGGTCATGCTTGGCCCCACGATTTTAGCCGAAGATGCTCCCCATTTTCTGCGCGCGGCCGGTATATTGCCGGTTATCCTGTTCATCCCTGCGCTGGGCTTGGAAAGAATTTTGACCTGGCGACGGCTGCCTAAACCGGGCGCTGTTTTGCTGGTAACTGCTTTGATTTTAGGTAGTTTGTGGCTTACCTGGCGAGACTACGCTCATTATGGACGGAATCCGGATGTTGACCAGGCCTTTGAAGGGCCTGCGGCCCGGCTGGCGCAGCAGGTGAATGATGAGGGGTTGCAGACGGCCGTTTTTCTCGATCGACGTCTTTGGTCTGATTGGCCTTCGCTTTCTTTCCTGGTTGAGCAAGATGAGCAATTATACTTTTTCTCTGACCCGGACGATCTGCCCATATCGCTGCCGCAAATGACCGCTCTCTATGCCTGGCCATATGAAGGGCTGGACTACATCCCTGGTCGCTTTGCCGACAGCCCGATGGTGAAGATCGAAAGCGGTGACGTGGTGTTAGAAGAAGGCGATATTCCGCCTTATACCTTATTTGTGCGTTACAGTAGTGAACCGGTCGACATCAAAACTTCACCCGTCGCGATTTTCGGCGATCAATTGACCTTATACAGAGCAGACGTGGTGCAAATGGCGGATGACCGTCTTCAAGTCGTTGTATACTGGCAAGCGAACAAAACTTTAGAAGATGATTTGACAGGGTTTATCCATGTGCGCGATCAGGATATGCTAATAAGCCAGGTTGATAGACCGATTGCACAGGGATGGTGGCCGGCCGGTTGGTGGCAGCCCGATCAGCTTATTCAGGAGCGGTACGTGGTGCCTTTACCGGAAACATATGATCCTGAGCGGCACGCGATCCTGTTAGGGCTATACGGCACGCCGGATGGCCGGCGTCTGCCTGTCCAGGCCGCGGATGGTGGTCCGCCCGCAGGAACGACCTGGGAGATAGGGAAGGCTGAGGAAAGGTAAATCTGAATGCCGAAGGAAAATCTGAGGCTAAATAAAGACCGGCGAATCATCATCGGGCAGATTGTGCTGCTGGTACTAGTCATGTTCTTATGTGCGGCCGGCTTCAATCAACCGGTCGCGGCGCAGGACTCGCCAACGAGCACGCCGGATGCCGATGGCAATATCTATGTGGTTGTGCAACCGAATGATTCATTGTGGGCTATCGCCGCGCGCGCCGGGTTGTCATTGGATGAGCTGCTAGAGCTTAATGAAATTGCAGAGAATACAGTGGTCCAGCCGGGAGATTTGCTGCTGATCGGCCGTGGCGAGCCTCCACCCACACCCACATCTAATATCCCAACACCGACCCTGCCGCCGCCCACCTTCACTCCCAGCCCGGTTCCGGCCGATACGGCCATTTGCTTGACGGCTTTTGAGGATATTAACCAGGATGGTATTTTCGATCCCGGTGAGCCGCTGCGCCCGGAGGTGGCCTTCACAATATTTAACGATCAAACCGTTATTAGCAACTATATTTCAGATGGCCAATCGGAGCCGCACTGCCTGGAAAATTTAGAGCCGGGCAATTATCATATAACCCGATCTATTGCTCCCGACGAGATATTAACCACTGATGGGGATTGGGCTTTAACATTGATCGATGGCAATGAATTGAACCTCACCTTCGGCAGCTACCGGCAGAGCGATTCCCCAGGCCAACCCACACCCGACCAGGAAGCCCAATTCGCCACACGCATCGCTGGAACGCCGGAAGTCTCGCCGCAGGTCCCCCAAGGGGAAGTCGCATACGGGATCAATACGCGAACGCTCATTATTATTCTGTTAGGCATTGGGCTTATTGCTTTGATGTTGGGTGTGGGTGTGTTAGTCTTTTGGTTTGCTTACGGTCGAAATGAGAAAAGTTGAGCGAGGAAAATGAAGAAAGGATATTTTGCGATTATATTCATGTTATTGGCCCTGGTTTTTCTGCCTGGCCATAATGAGGAAGCCGCCGCCGCTCCCCTCCAGCAAGGAACTAATTTGCTCAATAATCCCAGCTTTGAGCAGCCTTACACCGATGGCACGGCGCAGGGCTGGAACCGCTGGCATCAGGAGACTCCCAAAGGAGATAGTTGTGAGTCCGGCTATCATTTTCGGCCGAAGTGGCTCATTGAAACCAACGGCGACCTGGTAGCTGACGGCGTTACCTCGCAAAAGGTGGGCAATACGTGGGATACCTGGCACGGTGGCGTATTTCAAACAGTGGACGTTACCCCTGGCGAGACTTATCAATTCACCGTTTTTACCCGTGGGCGGGCAACCAATGACGATTATCCCCAGCCATCTGAATCTGGCATTAATATGAATGTGCAGGTGGGCATCGATCCCAATGGCAGTGGCGTCTGGCACGATGGAGATGTCGTGTGGGGCGGCACGGGATCACCCCATGATACCTGGCAATCTTTTACTGTTGAAGCGACGGCCGCGGGCGATAAAATGACGGTTTTTACCTCGGCTAACTTTGGAATACCAGGGGTCAACCAGTGTCGTAAATATATGGATGTCTGGTTTGACAATGCGCAGTTGGTGTCCGTCTCTCCGCCACCACCACCGACCAATACCCCGGCACCGCAGCCGGAGGCCACGGCCGTACCCCAACCGACATCTACATCTTTGCCGGAGCCAACTGCAGAAGCACCCCCTACTGAAGAGCCACAATCTGAGGTTGAGGTATCACCCCCGGCCGACGTGTCAGCCGGCGGGACGATTTGTGTGAATGCCTTTGATGATGTGAACGGCAATGGCCAACGGGATGGCAATGAAGGTTTTATGCCCGGCGTGACCATTGTTGTGGCCGGTTCAAATGGTGAGGCTGTCCGTTTTATTTCTGAAGGTGCGGAAACACCACGCTGTATCGAGGGGCTTGAACCGGGCATCTACCAGGTTGCCCAACAGGTTCCGGGCAATCTGCAGATGACGACGGCCGCCAACACCACCGTGGAAGCCATTGCCGGATCAACCACGGCCGTGACCTTTGGCAGCCGCTCGCGTTCCGGCGAAGCAGTGGCCACGGCTCCCAGCGGGTCAGAGGCTATTGCCCAAGGCGGCGGATCAGAAACAGAAATCGTTGAGCAGCCCATGATACCTTCGTCCGGCGGGATGATTTGTGTCAATGCTTTCCATGATGAAAACAGCAATGGTGAACGAGATGGAAATGAAGGATACATGGCCGGTGTGATCTTGTCTGTCAGTGGCGATGGCGGCTTTGCCGAAGAGACCGTCTCCGAAGGATCAGCGACGCCATATTGTCTGGATAGTTTACAGCCTGGAGCGTACCAGGTTGCGCAGGAGGTGCCTAATCGCGTTGTCTTAACGACGGCCGACAATGCTATGGTCTCCCTCACCGAGGGCAAAACAGTCGCCGTTGAATTTGGCAGCCGCCTGGATATAAACAGCAGCGGGTCCGATACGGGGGTAGATACGGGTGATGGCGAAAACAGTTCTGAGCCGGCCGCCCAGGAAGGTGAAGGGGGCCTTAACCCCTTGGCCATAGGTGGCCTGACTGTCATTGTATTGGCCGTTGTCGGATTAGGTATCCTGCTGTTTTTCTTTTTACGACGTTAATCGAGAGGTCGTTTCCGGCCATTTTTAACTGCTGATGAGCACCATCGGGCGAGGTGGACGGATGGTTCGCAAACCGCCGGTATCGCAGTCAACAGCGTTACTTCTTCTAGCCTTAATCATCGCCTTCCTGGCGGCATGGCCGTTGATTGGGCAGCCCGGTTTATTGAATACGCGTGGCGGGGGAGATAGTCCGTTTCTCCTGCAACGCTTGCAGCAGTTGGAAACCGCCCTCAGGGATGGCCATTTCCCTGTGCGTTGGATGCCCGATGCCTATTATGGTTTCGGTTATCCTTTTTACAATTTTTACGCCCCGCTCTCCATTTATATTGCCGCTCTTTTTCGTTTTTTAGGCTTTTCAATTGTGCGCTCCATTGAACTGGCTCAGTTGGCCGGGTTTTTGGTGGCAGCCTGGGGCATGTTCTTACTGGCGCGCCGCTTGTTGGGCGGCCCCTTACCCGCGTTTTTAGCCTCAATTGCCTACACCGTTGCCCCCTTTCATATGGTTAACATTTATGTCCGCGGCGACTCCCTGGCTGAATTTTGGGCGATGGCCTGGTATCCGTGGGTACTTTTGGCGGCGGAACATCTGTTTGAGCACAGGGGTTCCCGCTTTCCTTACGGGGCGGTTACAGGCCTGGCTCTGACTTATGCCGCTTTAATCCTCAGCCACAATATTTCTGCCCTCATTTTTACGCCGTTCTTGCTCTTATTTATTATACTGCGCCGGCTGTGGCCGAAGGTACATTCGCGATCTGATGCCGCGCCGCGTGCTGGAGGAAAGGCCAGGCCAATGTGGTGGACGGCCGTCGCGCTTTTGCTGGCCTTGGGACTGTCTGCCTGGTTTTTCATCCCCGCTCTCGCCGAACAAGATCTGGCCCAACTTGAACCGGTCACGGCGGGCTATTTCCATTACAGCAACCATTTTCGCGGCGTCGAATTGATCCAGCCGTCTCTGATTTTCGATTATGCTGTTGCCGGCGACAATGCCTTCCGAATGGGCCTGGTGCAAGGGCTTGCCGCTTTAATGGGAACTGCTGCCTTGTTGTATGCAACCCTGGGCAAACGATTGGTGGCCCCGGTCATTGCCGCCTTCATTATTCTCTCTCTGCTGGTCTCTACGTTGATGATCATGCCCTTGTCGCGATTGTTGTGGGATAGCCTGCCCTTGCTGCCCTTTACCCAGTTCCCCTGGCGCTTTCTTTCGGTACAGGCTTTTTTTGCCGCGCTGGCTACCGGTGCGCTTGGCCTCATACCCTGGCACCGCTTATGGGTTCCCCTGGCAGCTTTTTTGCTTATCGCTGCCGCCTTTTTGGGGCTGCGCACGGACCACTTAATTTTAACCGACCAGGATATCAGCGCGGAACACCTGGCCTGGTATGAATGGTTCACGGGCAATATTGGCAGCACGGTCAGCGCTGAATATTTGCCGCCCACTGTTCAACCAAGGGCCTATAACAGCTCCTGGCTGAACCAGGTTGAAAGCAATCAGCCTCGCGCATTATCCGGTGAATTGTCAGCCGTGCGGTTGATCCAAAAGAAGACCGCCCAACAGCAGTGGCTGATCACCACGGGCGGCAATGGGGCGACCATCATGTTTCCAACCTTGCAATGGCCGGGATGGGCCGCCGAAATCAACCAGGAAGCAGCCGAGATCGTGCCCGCGGCCGGCTCCGGATTGATGACCTTAGAACTTCCCGCGGGGGAACACCTGGTTACCTTACGCCTAACGCGCACACCCGTACGCCGGACCGCCGAACTGATTTCTCTTGCTGCCCTGGTTTTGCTTCTTTTCTTGCTATTGAGAGCAGCTAGACGCCCTCAATTGGGACGGACCTTTTGGCTAACGGCCGTTTTGCTGCTTGCCTTTCTGCTGATTTTCCGCTTTTGGCCGCAGAAGACAGGCAGCGCGCAGGATTTAACCTGGGATTTCGCTCAAATGGGTTATCTGCATCATGATGTTTCGGGGGTGTCATTTGAAAATGGGTTGGTCTTAGAGGGATATGATTATGATCGTGAACGTGTACTTTCCGGTGAAAGCCTCAACATCACGCTTATTTTTTCCGGCGCGGCCGGCCAGGAGGTGACGGTTTCCCTGGCCACGCCGGCGGATGCCTGGCCCAGGTTTGACCCGCAGCCTCCTGACTTCGCTGCTGAAACGAAGCAAATCTCCGGTGAAACGACCCGCTTTGAATTAATCTTGCCGCCCCATGTGCCCCAGGGTCTGGCCATTCCCAAGATCACCATGCCGGATGGGCAGCCGCTCACCGCTTCGGGAAAGAGGCGCGGGGATCTTTATTTACGGCCGCTGCTCATTGAGGGGATGAATGCCGCTCTTGAGCAACCCGGCGATTTAGATGTGCAGGCTCTGAATATCATTCAGCCTGGTCCGGAGACACTGGATGTGCAGCTTGGTTGGCAAACAGGCCGGCCAATAAGTCAAAATTATAATGCCTCATTGCGCCTGATCGATCAGGAAGGCAACTGGCTGGCGCAGATGGATGCCCAGCCTGGTTACGGTTTTTTGCCCAGCAGCATGTGGCCTGTTGGACAAGTGGTTAATGACTGGCTGTCTTTGGGTTTGCCGGATGAAATGCCGGAGGGGGAAGTTTTGGCCTTAGTGGCCAATTTATATGATCTGGCTACGGGAGATACAGTCCTCGCCCGCCGGCTGGCGCAGGCCCGGGTGCAGGATGGGAAGTTGGCTTTTCAAGCGCATGAACCAACAAGCACGCTGCCCACGGATCTTACCGCAACCCAGGCGGTTTTTGGCGATTCCATAAAGTTAGAGGGTTACGATTTGCGAGAATCAGCCAATAGCCTTGAATTGACCCTTTACTGGCGGGCACTGAGCGATGGGCAGGAAGATTACACGCGCTTTGTGCACCTGTTCGATGCGGAAACGGGTGAAATTTTAGCCCAGGTCGATAGTTTCCCGCAGTATAACTCCTATCCGACCAGCCAATGGCTCGTTGATGAAGTGGTGGCCGATCCCATTGTTTTTGAATTAGAGCAGGACCTGCCTGGTACGTTCGAGTTAGGTGTCGGGTTTTATCGCCTGGAAGGGGGCAATTTGCTGCGCTTAACGGCCGTGGATGAAGAGACGGCCGTACCTTTCGCTGATGATCGTGTGCCTTTGATCGGCCGTTGACAACACATCTAGCTGCCCGACAGTTTAGAAAAAGGACGCGGACCAGAGCGGATTTACGCCGATAAAAACAAAAAATTCAGCGTCATCAGCTTGAATCAGCGTCCAATTAGTCTTCTCTTTGTAAAAGCGTCGGGTTACTAGATACCTGATTTCAAGTTTTAGAAAAGGCTTTGAGCAATAAACCTAACCCAACCCCGACCATTAAACCGGAAACAGCCCACAATAGGGTTTGATCGATTACCCAGGCAATTTCCCCCATAGTGTACTCCGGACCGTGAGCATGAAGCCCGGTCTTAAATGCCATTAAAAACAATGTCATCAATACTGTCGCGAGGCCACAAAGAAATCCTAGAAACCCCAAAGCAGGCACACTCCTGTCCAAAACTTGTGGCCATTTAGCATGAACCTTTCTCACCAACGCGAATAACATGAGAAGAGATGTCGACAAGCCAAGAAAAACGGTTAATTCCAGGCCACCTTCCAAGATCATCCAGATAACAGCAACCAGCGCCCATAAGAGGACAACCCATTTAAACCATAATCCTTTGCCAGGTATTAACATCATTATATCAGTCACTTTCAATCGTTGTTGTCTATGATACAATTTTTAGATGCAGTGGGACCGGTAAATTATTGCCTTCTATATCCCAAAAAAGAAGTCTCTTAACCAAATAATAAAGGAGTTAATTCAATGTCAGATGATCCAATCAAAGATGCGTTAAACAGAATTCCCTACGGTTTTTACAGCCTCACCTCGCGGCATGAGGATGATGTAAATGCGATGGTTTTCAACTGGTTTACCCAGGCATCCTTCACACCCCGCCTCGTGGCCGTCGGATTAGCGAAAAATGCTTATAGCTATAACTTAATTAGCGAGAGCGGCGTGTTTGCGGTCAATATCTTCAATCAGGAAGATCAGGAGAAGTTGACACGCTTCTCCAAAGGTCGGGCGAAACGGCCGGATAAAATGGACGACGCCCAATACGAACTTGGACCGGAAACCGGATGTCCCGTTTTAGATGGCGCTGCTGCTTACCTTGAATGCAAGGTAGTTAGCATGGTCGACAGCGGAGGGGACCACGATCTATTAATTGGTGAAGTCATCAATGCCGGCATCCTGAAAGAGGGTAAGGTAAAGGACACCTTAACATTGCCCCATATGGGCTGGAGCTACGCCGGGTAAGGGTGAGCGGGCCGATAAGCCCGCTCTTTTTATTTGGGGATCAATATTTTTCATTCCTACGTCTTAACGCTGAATGTTAAGGGGCCTGTGGCGTGACAACAAATCCTTTGGGAACTTCCTGCACAAACGGGGGAGCAGGTTCCGGCCTCTCATTTGTAAAAATAATATTTTCAAAGCCCAACCCGGCCAGGAAGTTACTCATAAACTCCCGGGCATTGGAATCGGCGCGCTCTAATAATTCGCTCTCATCGGCCGCCTCTCTGATCGCTTCTTCGGCCGCTTGCCGCACTTCGCTTTCCAATTGCGGGTCTGCTCTGGTTAAAATGCCCGTATCCCGGTCGGCAACATAAGACAAATCATTGTCCAGCACGGGAATATCCTCAAAAATCTTGGCCTCAGGTAAATAAACATAAACCGTCGTCGGATCATAAACCTGCAAGTCATCGACAGCCATTTCTGAAAAATCGACGCCGGCATATACTTTGCCGTGAGCCACAAAAACCATTGATTCGCCCAAAGCGCCCCACAATACATCTTGCCTGGTTTCGGCCGTAATCACCTTCTCAAATTCAAAAGAGGCAGTTTCCAAACGAGCCAGGTCATTAATCTCGCGTACAATGGTCGCCGGATTAGGTAAAATGACCGGCGTCACCGGCAGTGTCAACTGGCGAACTAAATCCGCCACTGGTTCGATCACCGCCTCA
This sequence comes from Anaerolineae bacterium, assembly GCA_028277515.1. Next base: position 5,905 of record JANQGC010000092.1, on the reverse strand, counting down.
TTTGTCCGATTCACCCCGACAGCAAACATGACCGCGATAAATGTGAGCACACCCATGAACATGATGATGCTAATATAGGCAAAATTTCGCAGCCAATGAGATCCTCCCTTACTTTGCGGGGTTTCTGCGGTTTGCTTCTCTTCGCTGTTAATCCCTTTTTCTTCCATATTTATCCAAAATCCAGTTGAATCAACCTTTAACCACTCGGCATCTTTTTAAGTAAATAATCGAAAAGTTTGTCAATTTTTTCCTGTACCTCTGGAAATCCCACAAAAAATTGACAAACCTGATGCAAAACTACTTAACATTATACTGCTATACGGATAAAGTCGTGAAAGCTCTCAAAATCATGAATAATTCGAGAATCAACTCACCAAATATATTCAATCCTCATTCTAATAGTGACAAACGTCACATGGCGAACGTGACAAAGCTCACTATCTTCTCCATCACAAATACCGCACAATGAAATTGTTCCAAAGTTAAGAAGATGGCGGTCGCTTTTCTTCCCCTCCCCACTGAATCGCACCCCAACTTTTTTGTAGACGGAACTTTACAATTTAGCGGTTGAAGGAGAATCTCATGCTCGTCCGTCCATCACGCATCCTGGCCATTGTTTTCCTGTCTGCTTTAGCTTTTCTCTTCATTCTGCTTTCATCCGGCAGCGCCGTATCCCCAATGACGGCTGCGCCGGTTATGCAGTTAGACCCGCCGGACCCCCCACCCGATGATATTGATATCGAACCGCCGGCCGATCCGCCCCCGCCACGGGAGTGGGTCATGCTGGAGGTGGAAGTTGTCACGCCGCAAGAGGTTAATGCCGGGCTGCGCAGCAAGGTCAATGTCGTGGCCAAAGTACACAACCGCGGCAATATTGCGGCGCAGGATGTTGTCGTCACCCTGGATGGAGTGGCTGCTTTTGAGGCCCCTGAAGAGCGGATTGATGAAATAAAACCCGGCAAGCATAAGAATGTGAACCTCAAAGTTGAATTATTCGGTCGTTTTGCCGATCCACATACCTTTGCCGTGCGCGCCGAAGCGGCCAACAGTGTAATTCCTGTTTATGATTATTTGCGCATGACCTTCGCCCCGTTGGACGGCAGCCGCTACTTTGATGACGATAGCAATATTGTCCTGAAAGCGGAGCGCCTGCCTCGTAACCGGTACCGCACTTTTCGTGGGGACTTGCTGCGTTTTGAATTAATGCCCGGTCGTAAAGAAAATGATGCTTTGGAAATAGATGTATCCGGTTTGTTGGACCAAGGGAAACGAGATGAAGGAGAATTAGCGCTGTTCTACAGATCATCAAACGAGCGTAAGGTGGAGATACCATTAACCTTTGAAAAAGCCTCGGCCAAAGTTGCCATCAATTTACCGGGGCCAGGAGAGTACTCCCTAAGGTATCGGGATGATGCCTCGACCAGGGGAGAAGAAAACGCAAGAGAGGCAGCCACGGCTACGGGAGGGGCGGAAGATGAGTTACCTACGGGATGGGTGCCGACGTTTCAATCGCCAACCATCGCTGATTTTAGTGGCTCCGTCAGTTATGAGTATCCCATGGTGGTTCATCCAGGACCTAATGGTTTGCAGCCACCTTTGAGTCTGGTCTATAACAGCGGGCAGAGCAATGGAACGATGGGCAATGGTCAAGGTGACCCGGTGGGATTCGGTTGGTCCTTGACCAGTCGGATTGATATTGTGCAATCACTCTTCGCCGATCGCGACGAGCGAAATCGGGATTGCCCGGGCGATAATGCCTGCCTGAAGCTCGTCGATAAGGATCTGGTGCAGTCTACAGAAAATTTTTACAACCAGTACACCCTCAACTTTCAGGGACATAGTTACGAACTAATTCACAAAAACGGGCTGGACAGCAATGGTCAAAGAGGTCGGTATTATGCCGCCGGCAATGCCGGTATGTATATAGAGCTTTGCAAATCCTATTTAGTCGATTCAACCATTCACTGGTCCGATTCGTGCAAAAAACACAAAGAAGATGGAGATGATCCTCAACACTCGGACCAGATAAGTAGGGTCTTTTGGATTATCAAGACGGCAGACAATACAACCTACAGGTTAGGTTATACTCCCAACTCAGAGCAAGAGATTAGCGATGGTCACGCTTTTGGTGGTGACTTAAACAATCAAGAAATGAAAGTAGATAACACAGCCCTTAAATGGCGTGTGGACACCGCAATTGATTACTTTGGGAATAAAATGGCCTATGTATACGATGAAGATCATTTCAATGGGCCGGGCGGTGAGCCAGATAATGATGAAGTAGCTGATTCAGACTTAGCTGGGTGGGATGATATTTATGTTCCAGCTAGCTATTTACTACATATTTACTATGATAAATACGGAGTTGATGAAGATGGAAATGATCTATTTAGATATGAGGTTCGTTTTAATTATGAACGAATTCCACCCGAGACCTATAACCAAGGTGCAATCAATGATGAACTGAGTTGGCAAACAAGATTTCTTGAATCTATCGAAGTACGCAAAGGCACCTCCATTTTACGGGAGTATTATCTCTACCATCAATGGGAGAAGTATGGCACCGGATCCGCATATGAGAAGCAGAAAGAAAGGTGTTCCGGATTTGATTACGACCAGGATAACGATGGCGATACCGATTATGTGCCGGATAAAACCAATTTGTTAACCGCTATTACTGAAAATGTCATTGTGAACAATAAACCAAAGAGCCGGATCTGCGCGCCAAATGATAATGAATCCCATTGTGCGCAAAACCCAGATCGGGTATTTGAGTATTCATTTTGGGAAACGGGAGAAATTAATCAAGTTGGTGTACGAGATCACCTGATTTTTTGCTCCCCCTATATGCAATCTTTTGAAACGTTGTATGGACCGGCCGATCCGAATGTACCCACGGTATCATATGATTTCAACAACAAAGTAGTATATCCCGATTCCGCTTATCGGGACGACGATGATTTTGATAGTCGCCAGTATACCGATCTTTATTATCACACCGTCAAAAAACAAACCGTATATAGCGGTTCCGACAATGATGCCCCGCCCATGGTCACCGAATATCAATATGGCAATGCCAACTTTGAGGGGGTGAGCAACGCTTTGCAAGGGTTTACTAGCGTCACAAGCTATGAAGGCGGCCCGCCATCCGGAGGTTGGCAACGGAAGGCGGTCATGAATTTTTGGGCCGAGCCTTATTTTGAAAATGACTCGACCTTAACTGGAAAATCAAAAGATCTCTCAATCCATGATGCCAGTAAAGAACTATTAAAGGAGGAAACCTCCTGGATCATGCTGCACTATTCAGCCAGCGGGGCCAATGGTGTTAATCCGAATAGCAGGCACCCGGTTGTTTCCGTACAGAAATCTACCGACAAGCGTGGCGGCGGCTCGGCGCTGACGCGAATAGGATACAAGTATGACATCTATGGTAACAGGACGAAGGTACAGGAGTTTGATGAAGATGCTGACCCCGGCGAGGAGCTTTATCGGACGTTGGAAACGCTTTATGTGTATAACACGGATACAGATGAAGAAAATGATTATTGGTTAGTCAATCTGCCCTGGCGAGAGACGATGTGGGTAGGAGATGCGGGAGGACCGGAGGCGGAGATCGTCTGGCGCAACCGTTATCGTTATGATGATTCGGACTGCAGTGATCCCGATAAAAAACCTACAAAAGGTCGTCTGCTTTTCTTGGACCAATATGAGAAGAGCAGTTTAAATGGAGCCAACGCCGATCCCAACCGCAATGGCGGCCCAAATTATGATTGCGGCGCCAAATGGCTGACCACCAATTATTACTACGGGAATTACGTCCATGGTGGACAGAATATGGGCGAGATCTGGCAGTTGACGCGCGTCCTGGACCCCGGCGGCATTCAGCAGGATACGAAATGGCTGGACCGCACAAGAAAAGCAAAAACCATTGATTATGCGAGAAGAAATAGTAGTTCTCCAGTGGTCGAGCTGCACACCAGCTTTGCTTACAGTGACGCTTATTCTCCCTGGCTGGTGACCCAGGTAACCGGGGTCAACGGGGCCAAACAAGCATTTGAATATGATCCCTTCGGCCGTCTAATCACCGTCAAATCTCCCAATCCGCTCACCGGAGCGGCCAACCATGTGACACGGCAAATTGCATATCACGATACCGGCAACCCACTGCACATTGATGTACTCACCCCGGATCCCAATGGTGGGCATATGCGCGAGCGCACCTTTTATGATGCGATAGGGCGGCCACTGCAGAATCGCCTGTGGGATATTAGTGACAACTTTAAACAATCTATTACCGATATACAATATGATTCGTTAGGGCGTACTCAATGTGAGATGTTGGCAATCGGCGGCACGGCTCCTGACTTCAGCCCTGGGTTAAATTGCTTTAACTATGGCCATATAACCACCTACTATGATGCTTTGGATGATGTCATCCGTGTTACCGAACCAAATGGGCAGTATACCAGGTATGTCTATGGAAATCGGCAGAAAAAGGTGGTGGACGCAAATAACAACGCTACTGTTTACCTCTACGATGCCTTGGGTAGACTATCCGGTACTTGGGAGCCGCCAACGGGTGACCACTCCGCTCATACTACCACGTACGAATACGATTTAGCGGATAACCTGACAAAGGTATTAGGGGCAAATAATGCTACAACGACGATGACCTACAACAACCTGGGACAAAAGGTGAGCATGGCCGACGCCGACATGGGCGAGTGGAGCTATGCATACGACGACAGCGGCAACATGGTACGGCAGACCGACGCTAAAGGCCAGCGTATCTGTTTCTATTATGACTCCGGCGGCCGTTTGATCAGCAAACGACATGATGGTTTTGGCAGCGGCAAATGCCCAGCCTCCTTTGGAGGCACAAATCTGGGCTCCTATGTTTACTATGCAAGCGGCACGGGTAAAGGCCAGGTTCAGAAAATCACTTATTGGTATGCGGATCGTTATAATGATAATTTTGTTTATGATTATCGCGGCCGGGTGACCCGCCAAACGCGTGAAATCAATGACGTTACCTTTACCAAAGACATGACCTATGACAACCTGGACCGGCCGCAAACGGTAAGCTATCCCAATGGAGAAGTAATAACTATCACCTACGACGGCCGTTTCGCCGACAAGCTGGAAAGCACAGTCGACGGCGTCACCGCGCCTGTGGTGGCCGGCCTGGTGTACAACCAGCGCCATCAACAGACGGCGATATACCGGCCGGGTAATGTGCCCAACACCTCCTTTATTTACCATAACGAAACGCAAAACTTCCGGCTGAAGAGAATCCAGCAGCGGAATTGGCAGGACAAGTGGCCGGATTTCGAATACCAATATGATGCCGTGGGCAACATCACCTCCAAAAAGATGGCGACGGAAAACCAGGTAGAAACGGACACCTTCACTTACGATGCGCGGGACCGCTTGAAAACGGCCAAAAACAGTAATGGTCCCCAACCGTACGATTACACCTATACCTACGGCAGCGGCGGCAATATCGCCTGGCGTTATGATAATAACGGCCCCGATGACCGGCAATATTTGTATTATGACGACCAGGAACATCACAAACACGCCCTGAAGGAAATAAAGGTGGGCGGCCAGCGAATCGCTTACTTCACCTACGACAACAACGGCAATATGCTCTCGCGGCAAGTGAACGGCGTGACCTATACGCAAGTCTGGAACCGGGCCAACCAACTGCAAGAGGTGACGGTCAATGGGCAGGAGACCAACTTCCGGTATGATGCCGACGGCCAACGGGTGTACACCCTGCTGCCGGACGGGCGCAAGATTTACACCCCCTGGCCGTCGGCATCATACCGGAAGTTGGTCTCCTGCCCATTGACCGTCACCTCTTGCAGTTGGTTGGCCCGGTTCCAGACTTGCGTATAGGAAG
>JANQGC010000373.1 GCA_028277515.1 Anaerolineae bacterium | reverse complement strand
AGGGCGCTCAAGATGCTAGCTGAAGTGCCACGCATGCCTACGCAGCTATCCGCCCATCCTGGTGATAAACCTCGCGCTTTTAAGGAAGGGATTCCTGCTCTAAATGCCTTTCCCAAAGATATTTGGGGCCGGCTGTTGACGCGAAGTTGGCGGCGTTGCTCTGATGAATTTTTGAATTATGGTGAATGTGCCGAGCTGCGGGAGGCGATTGCCGGTTATTTGGCTACGGCCCGTGGCGTGCGCTGTACGGCGCGGCAAATTATCATGGTCACCGGGTCGCAACAAGGGATCAATCTTGTAGCCAAGGTCATCCTCGATCCCGGTGACAAGGTGTGGATTGAAGATCCGGGTTATACGGGCGCGATTGGTGGATTTCTAGGAAGCGCGGTGCAGATTATTCCTGTCCCGGTGGACAGGGAGGGGTTGCAGGTAGCGGCAGGTATCGAACGTTGTCACGATGCCCGCTTAGCCTTTGTAACGCCGTCACATCAATTCCCGCTAGGGGTAACAACAAGTTTGGAGCGTCGTTTGGCTTTGTTAGAGTGGGCTTATCAGGCGCGGGCCTGGATCCTTGAAGATGATTATGATAGCGAATATCGTTATACGGGACGGCCGATGGCTTCTTTACAGGGAATCGATAGCCACAACCGGGTTATCTATTTAGGAACATTTAGCAAGGTCATGTTTCCCGCCTTGCGCCTGGGATACCTGGTTGTTCCACCCGACCTGGTCGACGCTTTTCACGCCGCCCGGAAGTTTTCTTCCCAACATCCACCGCTGCTTGAGCAAAGAGCTTTGGCCGCTTTTATTAATGAAGGGCATTTTACAAGACATATTCGCTGCATGCGCGGCCTTTATGCGGATCGACAGGAGCGATTGGTCTCATCAGCCCGAAAATATCTAGCTGGATTGTTGGAAGTGCAGCCGGAGGAAGCCGGTATGCATCTTTTAGGTTGGCTGCCGGACGGAGTAGACGATCAGTGGGCATCACACCGGGCGGCGACTTTTGATGTTGATGCAGCTCCCCTCTCTTCATTTAATATTGAGTCCGGTCAAGGTGGCGCCTTGCTGCTGGGGTATGCTGGGATAGATAAGGAAGAAATTGAATGTGGCGTACAGCGGTTGGCCCAAGCCTTGCAAGGTTGAATAATAGAGGTGAATTTTGAAGTTTTGGAAGACATTAATCCTGCTACTGGTAGCGATGATGAGTATCCTTCTCATCGCTTGCCAAACACAGATTGTTGAAGTCACCCGTATCGTAGAAAATGAAGTTGAAGTGACGCGTGAAGTGGAAGTCGTTGAAGAATCTGTTACAAGCGCTCGTGGCTCAAGTGGTCTGCTGACGCTCGTCTACTGGCAAGCCCCCTCAATCCTTAACCCGTATCTCGCCGTAGGAACGAAGGACATTGAGGCATCTTCTATCGTACTAGAACCTTTAGCCCGCTATGATGAGGCCGGCAAGCTTGTTCCCTGGCTGGCCGAAGAGATTCCAACCGTTGAGAATGGGGGTATTTCCGAAGATCATATGAGTATCACCTGGCGGTTGCAAGAGGGCATCACCTGGTCTGATGGCATGCCATTGACGGCGGAAGATGTGGTGTTTACCGCGGAGTACTGCCTCCATCCGGAGAGCGGGTGTAGCTCAATCACCCAATTCGCAGATGTGGCGAATGTAGAGGCGCTGGACCCTTTAACTATCAAGGTAAACTTCACGGTGCCCAAACCATACCCTTATGGACCCTTTGTGGCCGCAGAGGCACCGATCATTCAGAAAAATCAATTTGCGGATTGTCTGGGCGCGCCGGCCCAGGATTGTCACGATCAGAATTTTCGGCCGATCGGAACGGGACCTTTCCAGGTTGCCGATTTTCAGCCTGAGCAGGAAGTCCTATATGAGGCCAATCCCAACTACCGGGACATCCATAAGCCGTTCTTCTCAGAGGTCATCTTAAGAGGCAGCGATGGCGCGGTCTCAGCTGCCCGCACTGTATTGGAAACCGGTGAGGCGGATTATGCCTGGAACTTGCAGGTAGAGCCGCAAATTTTGAACGAAATGGAGTCGGCCGGGATCGGAAAAGTAGTCACGACTTTTGGTCCATCTGTCGAGCGTTTAATCGTTAATTTCACCAATCCCAATCCCGAATTAGGCGAAAGACGCTCGGAATGGACGGCCGATGACCCCAATCCCCATCCTTTCTTAACCGACCCAGCGGTCCGCCGGGCACTCTCGCTGGCGATAGACCGGGATGCAATTGCTACTCAACTCTACGGGCAGGCCGGCAAACCGACCTGCAATATTGTTCCGGCGCCAACCATCTTTGTATCGACGAATAATGACGAATGCCTTGGCCAGAATATCGAGTTGGCTAACCAGATCCTGGATGAGGCCGGGTGGGAGAGAGGAGCTGATGGCATCCGGCAAAAAGATGGTGTTCGATTAAGCCTCCTTTTTCAAACCTCTACGAATGCCGTTCGCCAGAGCACGCAGGCGTTGATCGAAGAGTGGTGGGACCAAATCGGCGTTGAAACCGAACTGAAAGATATTGACGGGGCGGAATTCTTTGGCAGCGATCCGGAAAGCCCTAACACCTATGGAAAATTTTATGCTGACATAGAAATGTACACTCAAAACTTTTCCGGCAGCGATCCGGAACCTTATATGGCCTGGTGGCAATGTTCGGAAATTGCCCGGCGGGCTAACCAATGGCTGGGCAATAATCGGCCGAGATACTGCAACCCGGAATATGATGCCCTGGTTGAGGAATTATCGGCGACAACGGGAATGGAGAAGCGGGCCGGGCTGGTTATCCGGTTGAATGATATGCTCATGCAAGATTATGTCTTGATTCCGCTTGTGCATCGCGGCGCCATTTCTGCACATAGCAACACATTGTTGGGTGTGCGCATGACCGCCTGGGATACAGAATTGTGGAATATTGCTGACTGGTCTCGGGCGGGTAATTAGTTTTATGAACAACTTGTACTGATCTCCATCCAGCACTGTGCTGGCCTTCCTGAAAGAGGGAGGCATTGTTCGGGGGTAAAATTGTATCTAAACACATGTTTGTTTATAATTCAAACTTGCTTTTGCCGCCGCCGATTTTGCCCTACGCCAGAAACGTCTCCTTTTGGCGGCCGAACACGCTGACTGGCCGGCGGCGAAAGTAGACGCAGAAGCCCGGCGATTGGTCTATGGCATTACGCCGCATACCTGACCCCAACAGCAATCATTGCTGCTAAACTACGCGCTTACCAAGAAAGCCAATCTACCCGCCACCTGGCTTCAAATCAAATTAACGCCCTGGGGTGGGCTGTAAATTGCAGTCCGTCTGCGTGGGATTTACGAAGCATTCTTTCAGCTTTTCTATACTTGATTTGTATCTAGTGTTCCACTTATTGATGGTTATTCTATGCGATGCTTCAGGGGGCATCCAATGTGAGTTGGGGTACTTGCTATAAGAGTCCGATATCTTCCAGGGCGCAGGTGGAACCTCACCTGCTGCCCATCGAACTAAGTAATTGCCCTTATCTCCATACCCAATTCGATGACACTTTATGCACCTGTTATCAACTTCCTGTCCGTTTTGGTCTAGTCCCACCGCTCTGAACTGCTTTGGCTGAGGCCAGTTGGTGAAAGCCTCTGTACCTACGAACCAATAGGGCATATTGCGACCCGGTACACTTGGTACAATAACGGATTCCAGCCCAAGATTGTCTGTGAAAGTCACCTGGTCAACATACGGCGTATGAATGAATGGATCGGCACTATGGCACTCATTACATTTAATACTCGCGGTAACAGATGGAGGTAACCAGAATTCCTCTACGGTCGGACACCCTGGCGGCAGGTTTTCTGATTTGGCCATTGGTGAAGGGACGCATGTGGCGTCAATGGCAGCATAATTATCTTTTAGCATCTGGAAGAAAGCAGTGGCTCCTGTTCGCGCATTGTATCCAATTATCGCCACATCTTCAAATAGCGGGTCATTAGGATCTGACCGGATTCTATAACGGCGCGCAATAAACGCCCACATAACATCCAAATCGGGATTACCAGTATTTGGATCGACGCCGTCAAAGCGGCCGATACGTGAGTAAGGCACAGATTGACCGAATTGGTCATAAAGACCCAATGGCAATAGTGGCGGTCTATCAGCTTTTGTGTTTATAGAATAGCTCGCAGGGACAGCGCCATCAGCCGTGATAGGCAGAATTTCGCCATCAAGGACATTGAAATGATCCACTGGAAGTGGACCCAATTCTGCGCGCACCTCGCGAGCATAGTCGTGGATAGTGTAACTTGTAGGCGCCATGGCGAATCCTTCGGTTTGTGCCTCATTCAGCAAGGCCAGCTTATCGGGTGGGATCAGTGGCGGTTCAGCTTCAAAAACATCTTCAGTGTTGGGTGAAATTGGAGACCACTGCTCCGCATTGTCTAAGTCTCCTGCAAGTTGTTCGTCAAGGATAATCCGCATTGCTTCTTCGTCGGGAAAACCATGAAGCGTAAACGGGCTATCCAGCGCTTCCGTTTCTGGTTCAAAGAGATTTTGCACTGCCGATGGCTGGGTGCAGCTGCCTAATAACGAGGTTGTCAACAGAGCTACTAAGCAGATCATGGCTTTTTGTATGTGCAGGTTTTTCATCGCGCATTCCTTATCGATTAGCTGGTTTTCGGTCTCGGTAAATAGATTCAAATGGATGGTCTTCTCCAACGGGGGTTACATCCAATTGGCTGGAATGAGATCTGGCCCCATGATATGGCGCGAATGTGCTAAGTTTAACGTGGTCTGGTGATAGTGTCCTGCATACCAAACTACGATGTCATGGTCATGAACAGCTTCGCCGTCTGCAAAATAGTCGATTTTTGCCATTGTTCCGTTGGCGTTTGGCTCAATTACCTGAGCGCCGCCATCGTCGATCTCACTCTCTTTCATACGCAAAATCCACATATCGCCGACACCGTATGCAGCATCAGCATGACCGTCATCAGTGCCTGGCTTTATTAGATATCCTTCCCCCGTACTGGTATTTTCAATTAACCAGTGACGCTTTCTACTCTGATCACGTTCGCGCATAGACTTGTGTCTTAGCTCATCAGTATCTATGGCTACCTTTCTTTCCTGATAAGTGAATGTTCTCCATGTATTAGTGATTGAGGTTATGTGTATCCAGGTTGTGCGTTCTAGGTTTGCGGATTTCAGAAGCACCGCATCATGCATAGAAGCTGATTAAGCTGCATAAATAAGTCTTTCATTTCTGGGGGCATGATCGGGTCTAATAGTCGTTCAACGGCTTCTTTAATGCTCTTTGCAATCACAAAAACATTAGTTCCGCCACCGCCTAGGCCACCTAAAGGACCACTTGGATCCCAGCCATCAATGGACCAAACAATCTGGCATAGGAGTTCGGGGTTATCCGGAGCGATCCCTTCGTCGTCACGAATTTCGTAGAGAGACTCCTTAAGCCCCTGGACAACTTCTTCAAACATACTCCGAACCCTATCGCCAATCGGTCCATTTAGCCGATCATTTACAAATTCCATCAATTTATCAAGAAATGCCTCAAAGATGTCAACAAATTCACTCAAGGACATTTCTTCGCATTGAACTGCTGATATTGCCATTGTTATCTCCTTATTTTTATTTCAGTGTTAACGGCACCAAGTACCATTCAAAATAATCCTGTACTTCGTTATAACCGCCTTCGCCGACCCACCCTTTGGGCCCTGGAGCGCTTAGCGGCTCCACCCGCCACCAAACCATTTTTGTGTCGCATTCCGGTCTACCAGTCACTGTGATCACTGTACCGGCCCTTAGCCGACCAATCCGCTGGCTGTGTAGGTCTGACTCTTTACGAACATTAAGAGTATCTGCCGGTAGCACGTAGGCCTGTTGTCCCGAATTCTGGTGTGTATCGAATGCGGTGCCCATTGCATCTAGGCATGCATGATTTGCACTCATACGCTTGAGGTAAACTGTTCCACTCTTATTGGCGGCTGTCCAGCCCGTAACTATCTTGAATCGTCCATCTCGCTCTTTCTTGTCACTACGGCCGCGTACCCAAAACCATCTATGTCTCCCATCATTATGTGGATATGGCTTCTTCCAATCAGCGGGTTCAGGCAGAATGGCTAGAACGGCGTGTTCGGGAATACTACCTATAACGTTTTGATTTCTAATCTCGGGGATTTCGGGCTCTGAACGAACAAGATTCGCTCCGTTTCCTGGAATCACTAGTGCAAGGTCGCTGACTTCTAATCCGTTTGACATTGTCTTTTTCCTCCTGGGAATAAATAAGATTACGTTTGTGGTGAGTGATACATTCACCTAATAAAGCGGACTAGAGGTTCAACTATGGACGATTTGCAGAAAACAAGACAAAAAAGGTCTTAATTAACCTATTCGAAAATGTATTTCACTAATACATCATAAACGTTTAAGTTGAGGAGCGCATTGCCTATGGCTTGCTATAAAGGTGTGAATGTATGGGCACTTAAGATACTGGTAACTGCCTTAAATACTAATATGCCGTCCTGCGACTATCTATAAAATAGTTTACACTTTGTATATTAAAAAGGTAACCTAAATGGACGTTAAATTGCGCACTGTTTAGTTCGAGCCCTTCAAATAACGGTATAGCGGACGGTGGCCGATTAACAGTGTTTTTTCATCCAGATCTTCTGTCGAGATCTTGGAGGTAAACTCAAAGGGAACGTCGGCACGCATTCCAACGGTCCTCGGACCCGCGCATTTGCGAAAGAGAGATACCCACGCCATAGGTAGTAAATCCCTTCTCGGGCGTCCCCTCAATCACGAAAGAGTCAGCTATAAATTGCTCGTCTACATCGGAGGAAAATTTACAAGATAGATCAAGAGAGGGGCAGGATGCCCAATCTCCTGGCTTTGGCAACCGTTTGGGTTCTATTGTGGGTATTGAGCTTGCCGTAGATATTGCGGACATGGACCTTGACAGTGTTTAATGACAGAAATAAGCGAGATGCGATTTCTCGGTTGGTCAGTCCATTGGCAATCAGTCGCAACACTTCTAGTTCACGTTTACTTAGAGGTTCAATCAATTCCTGGGCTTTAGATTTATTGGTATCAGTTAGCTCCAATTCCTTAACCGGGAATGCTAGCAACAATTGACGACCATAATCTAATTCTATCCCTTGATTCACTGCGTTGCGAAGAAGATGGGTCATTGGTAGACCCTCATCCACAAAAATTCGAATGAAACCTAGTGGCTTAGCGAGGGTAAGCGCTCGTTCCAAGGCGATCATAGCCTGGGTTGAATCGTTGTCGGCTTGATATGCCAGAGCCAGGAGCAGCAGGATTTCAATCAATCTCGATGTCCGCCCACCTTTTTCGACCGGTTCCATGAGCCATCGAAGTAACCTGGTGGCTTCATGCAGCCTGTCTTGAGCCAGTAGGATTCGAGAAAGCATAATATGATCAAATAGCGAGTAATAATCCATCTTAGATGGCGGTTCGACTTCGTCAGTGAAGTTGAGTTTATGTTCTCCTATCCATTGGTAGGCAGAATCAAGCTTATCCTGGCTGAGCCAGAGCCGTACCTGCCAGTTGGCCAGATGGTTTGTGATCCAGGGAGGTACATCTGATTCGCGATCCAAAGTTGCCATCTTTTGGATGATTGCTTTGACTCCTGCTATATCGCTGCTGGAAAACAAGACCCGTGCGAGGCAGATGTAGCTCCATCCACGCATGGCCATTTCGCCGCCGTGCTCAGTCATTTCCACGCCTTTTTGTACATGATACAAAGCACCTTCAAGGTCATTTAGCTCAGCCAATACCTCACCCCAAATCGCCAATAACCAGCCAACAGCGGCCGTATGTGAAAACCCCCATTCATCTGCCAACTGCTTTTGTTGCCGGCAGAGTTCTATGGTTGGCTGCAACCGACCCTGGGCTCTCAAGGTTATTGCCAGTTTCAAGTGGGCGATCATAGAAAAATAGATATCTCCAGCCGCCCTGCAGGCTTTTGCGGCTTCCAAACGAGCCTGGTAGGCGGCATTCATATCTCCCATGAAGCCCTTTGCATCACCTAAACTAATGGCAGCACTGCCGCGCCATGTTAATTCTTCCTCAGGGAGATACTCAAGTGCCTGGCGGGCATATTTGCTAATGGCCGGCACGTCTCCGGTGTATGTCGCCATGAACGAGCGAATAGTGGCTGCTCTGCCGCGCAACTTCGATATATCATGGTACCGCAGCCGACCTTGCTCCCGAGACTCGATATTTTTGATATAGTCGACGCTGTTTTCTAGCGTCCGTTCGGCCACATCAACCATCTTTACGGCTGCTTCCTGCTGCCCGCCGGCAAATAGATACCAGGCGTGAAAAATACAGAGGTGTGGCCTGGATAATAACTGTTCGGCGGGCAGGGCGTTCAGCCAACGCCGCAGCTTGACGTGCTCACCTCGCCGCCAGATTGCATCAGCAAATTCTTCTATTAAGCGGGCTGCTCGTTCAGAATCTTTAGCCTGTTGAGCATGTTCAATAGCCTCATCGATATAATCGTTCTTCTCATACCACGCGCTGGCGCGTTGGTGCAGCTCTGTTACCTGCTCAATCCGAGTCTGGCGCAGGCGTTTGCGCAATAGATCGGCGAAAAGATGGTGATATCGATACCAGCGACGTTCCTCATCCAGTGGCACAATAAACAAATTGTCGTGTTCTAATTGTTCAATGGTCACTTGTCCATCCTCTTGACCGGTAAGGGCATCACACAAGGAACCGGTTAAGCGATTGAGAACGGCGGTTTGCAATAAGAAATCTTGGACAGTAATTGGTTGTTTTTCCAGCACTTCCTCAAGAAGATAGTCCAGTACAAAACGGTGGCTGCCGCTAAATGATTTGATAAGGCCGGTGTTGTCCTGTTGACGCTGCATGGAAATGGGATCTTGTAATGTCAGGGCGGCCAGTTGCAGGCCGGCGATCCACCCTTCGGTACGAGCCTCCAAAGCCTCAATTTCGTTTTCTAAGAGATTGAGGCCCATCACCTGGTTGAGAAATTCGGCCGCCTCGGTGGACGAAAAACGTAAGTCAGAAGCTCGCAGTTCGGTCAACTCTCCGCGAGCGCGGAAACGGGCCAGCGGTAGCTGAGGATCCTCGCGGGTAGAAATGACCAAATGTAAATGCAATGGTAAATGTTCGAGGAGAAAGGTTATCACCTCATCAACCGGAGATGGCGTGATGTTATGATAATCATCAAGAATTATGAGCATGTGATTAGTGAGCATCTCGGCATCATTAATCAGCGCGGTCATGAGCATTTCTAGGGGTGGCGTCTGAGCTGTTGACTCTTGCATGCGTAGAACCCCCAATCCAATAGCCTCCTTTTCGACTAAGACATGATTTATGGCGGCGATCAAGTAAGCTAAAAAGCGCGCCGGCTCGTTGTCACCATCTTCCAAGGACAGCCAGGCGATTCTGGTTTCGCTGCGGCTTTCTTGGGCAGCAGGCTGTTGCAGGTTGGTCCCCCATTCGCTGACCAGCGTGGTCTTGCCAAATCCGGCCGGGGCAGAGATAAGGGTGAGTTTGTGGCCAATCTGTAGACTCTGATTGAGGCGCTCAATGAGGTGCGGCCGCAACACCAGATCCGGCCGTAATGGCGGTTTATAGATCTTCGTACGTAATATTGTCCCACCCATAGACACATTATAATCGAAAGTTGAGAGGAGTTAAACACACAATAAATGTTCAGGAGTGTGATGCTTCTACTCGAAAAATGTCGTTGTATAAAGATCGGATATGTCACTCTTGGCCGAGCCGATGGCCAGCTTCCAATTTTCTACGGGCGTGTCTTCCAGGTTGAGATGGCCGCCGAGGGCGCGCAGCGCACTGACGGTTATCATTTTCAGTTTGAATCATATCGTTTGACTTTTTGTTGTTAATTTTTATAGTTGATGAATTCAGAGACCCTTTTTCATGGGACCTACGGACTACTTGAAAGACGGCCATGAGTGGCTCATGTCTATTAGAAAAAAAGCCTGCTATATTTGGCAATAATCAGTTTAATATATAGCTCTAACTTTATATTCATTCAGATTTCTGAAGAGACAATTCCTCCCCTGGCTCTGGTTACATTTCGCTCAATCATCAGTTCGCTCATTTTAATCCTGATTTTAGCTTATCGTAGACTAAAAATGTCCCCGCTTGGGCGGCGATGGTTGCCGTTTGTTTTTCTTGGCCTGGTCAATATGCTGCTTGTTTCAAGTTTGCAAAACTTTGCAGAAACAGAAATCTCAGCAGGCCTGACGGCCGTCCTGATTAGTATCGTGCCGATTTTTACTATTATCGTTGCCCATTTTTGGAATTCTGAACCGCTGACCAGGGATCGGGCACTTGGTATCATCATCGGCTTTATAGGAACCCTCATCGTCCTGATTCCTGGCCTACGCAGCGCGTCCGATGACAGTTTAATTGGCATGGCGGCCGTCTTACTTGCCGCCTTCGCTACGGCAGTTGCCTACGTGTATACGGATATTTATCTTAAGAATGTAGATTCCCTGATCATTGTGTATGGAATGATGACCTTTGCAGCTATCTTTGGCATACCCATCACATTTATTGTGGAAAATCCGTTAAGTTTACAACCATCAATGGAGAGTATATGGGTGACAATTTTTGCCACTATTGTCGGTGTCTTAGCTCTTCTTTTCTATTTCTGGTTACTCAAAATGAGGGGTCCCACATTTGCTTCTTTATCTAACTTTACCGTGCCGCCGATAGCTCTGATATTGGGCGCTATTATTTTCGGGGCCTCCTTACATTAGGCAACCATCGTCGGCATATTGGTCATTTTGCTCTGTATCGCCATTATGAACGGGTATCTCGATAATGTTCTTGATCTGTTTGGGAGCCGCAGCCCGGTTGATCCTCCGGCGGAAGAATAGGTGTGACATTCATAAAACGAACAGTTGTTTTCTCTAAAATTTTTAACTCATGTGACAGTCACTTCTTAAAAATCTCAGCGAACAAACTATTTAGTTGTCATTAGGAATGGCACTCTCGGCCGATCCGATCTCCAGCTTCCAATTCTCGATGGGCGTATCTTCCAGGTTGAGGTGGCTGCTGATGTAATGCAGCCGTTGGGCGTTGGGACCGTCGGCCGTTGTGAAGCGTTCCATCAAATAGAATGGCGGGATCGATTGGTAGTAGAGCGTGACATCAACCGTTCCACCTTCTAACGTCTCCTGCGGCAACTCCACCTGATAGGTGATGGTGTCCGTGCCGGTGCCATCCAGGAAGACGGCATCGTTGAGAGCTTCACCCTTGGGTGCAGTGGCCTCTGCGAAGCGTGGTCCCCAAGTCGGGTCGGCGGCAAAGCCGGGAGGACCCAGGCGCGTCCACCCTTTGGGCAGCAACCGGTTGTCCTTCACCGTCGTCTCCTGGGCCACAAAGCTGGTAGTGAACATGTTTTCCGGATTCTTGACTAGTTCCTGGTAGATCTGCACCTGGTCCTCGCCAGTGATTGTCTGGTAATGTGGCTCATAGGCTTGCTCACACGTGCTGGGGTCAGCTGCACATTCATCCGGGTTGAGCAGGGTCAAAAACTCAGAGGGCAGCGGTACCCCATTTCCGTCTACAATCACGCCAAGGGTGTTGGTTCGTCCAGAGGCCCATAGAACGACATTGTGCTCATCTCGGACCTGGAACTCCAGGAACGCCCGGCGGAAACCAACGCCTGATGGGAAACGATGGCCGACTAGGTTGGTGATCTTAACGTCTACGCTCAACTGTTCGTCTACGTAGTCGACATTTTCGATTTCCACCGTGGCCGTCTCTTCCTTGGCCAGCCGGTTGCTCTCGGCGATGGCCGTGGGCAGCCCATTGGCTGATCCGGTCATGTAGTCGGTCTTACGCACACCTAGAATATTGTCGAACTGGTTAAACATCTCCAAGCCAAAAATGTTGATGCCCAGCAGCGTATGGCGGCGGAAATCCTCCCGAATCGGGACGTCCGTCTCCTCCTCCGGCACACGATTGTCTGCTTCAGGATAAGTTTGATCCTGGATATTAGCGATGCGGAAAGCCAGATCCTGGCCGTGATAGTCACCGGTCATATGGCAATCCTGGCAGGTTTGGGGATCTTCACCCTCACCAAACTCATTTTGAAAGGCGCTGTTCTGCCATTCCAGGTAGGTGGTTTGCTCAAAGTCGTTACCAACCTGGTTGCCCTCAGCGTCGTATACGGGCAGGTAAATGGTGTGACAGTGGCCGCAAAGTTTGGAGGATTGGATATCTTCGCTGTAGACGGGTTTCATGCCTAGAGATGACTCCATGGGCAGGGTGATCGGGTCCTCGAATGGGCCGTAGATTTGGCTGATGCCCGGTTCTTCCTCACCTGGCGTGGAAATGTCAAACTGGCCAGTGAATGTTTCTTGCAGCGGCTTGCCCTCATCGACGATCTGGTGACAGACTGTGCAGGAGATGCCGTCACGGGCCAGTGCGGCGTATTTGTGATTAGGATCGTCGGGATCGGTCACCTGGACGATATCCTGGGTGAAGAACTCGCCGGCGTCGTCGATATGGAACTGGCGCTGGCCCATGACCCCGTGACAGCGGAAACAGAGATTTTGGATCGTTTCCGGCAGGTCGCCGCTGTCGTGCACGCTGATTTCGCTTTCAAGCTGCGCGTAGAAGATGGGGTCGCGGCCGGCCAAACCCATCATTGACCAGTTCCACTCACCGTAGGGAGAGAGGTTGATCAGATCGTGGTCGTCCGTGGCCGGGATGATCATATTGGGACCAAAGGGCAGCGTTTGCCCATCATGGCAGGAGAGGCATTGGTCAGAGGTGAGGAATTGGCCGGGTCCGTCAGGACCGGCGATGACATGATCATAAGTGACCGGCGGGATAGCGACCACATCCTCTGGGGCAACGGGAGAAATGCTGTCAAACAGCGCGACAAATTCAGGATTGAGGTCACGGCCGGGTTTACTGCCGGCCAACGCTGCCGCATCGGGACCTTCGGCCAGATCGTCATGCACCTGGCTGGGGTCGTCCGCCTCATCCGGGGTGATCCAGGAGTTGTCCACACGATAAGAGACCGGGTTGCCCTCTTCGCCCTCAATGTTGCGCAGCGCAGCGAAGGTAAACATGTTTTCGGCCGAGGCATGGCAGCGCACGCAGTATTGGCCAAAGCCGGCATTCGGATAATCAAAGGGATAATCGTTGTTATCAACGGCTCCGCCTGTGCCATGATAGCCCCAGAACCAGCCATCTTTCGATCCGTCCTGGTCACGTACCATGAACGTCCACATGGCCAGTTGGTCATTGACACCCTGATCGTCCAGGCCCGCATACTGGGGAGCAGGTGAGGGAAACATCTCCTTAATGATCATTGCCCCGTCGGGGATGTCACCTTCACGGCCGTTTTTGAGCCAATCGTACACTTCGGGAGAGTAATAGATGCGCACGGCCGGATGGGTTCCATAGGAGACGCCGTCGATGTAGGGGCCGGTATCACGCACGCGCTTGTCTCTAACCCAACCTTCTAATTCCTGGTACTCTTTACTTTCCAGGAAATCGAAGAGCAGTGCCTCATACGCGTCCAGAGCCATGCTGCTGGGCAGCGGCAGAGGGGGTTCATCCGGCTCAGGCTGAAGATCAGGTAGCGTTATTTCAGATGCGGTCGTGCAGCCGGAAACCAGAATAAGAGAGAGGAACAACACACTACTACCGACCAACCACTTTATGAGCAAGCCTTTCATCTTTGTAACCATCATTTTTTCGCTCATTTGCGGGTGAACAGTGCAACTACCATGAGGATATGGTGGTCATTAGGTTATCCGGCGCTGATCGACCCGTCGCTAAACTTCTGTATGCCTAACAGAAGTTGGACGTCTCCCAGGAATCGCTGCGGTTGCTGTCTCCTGCCCAATCGGGAGGATGAAACCAGGCAAGAATTATGAGATTATTTCTAATCAATTATCTACTAACCCGACCTTTTACAAAGAGAAGATTAATTGGACGCTGATAACGCTGGATTTTTTTATCGGCGTAAATCCGCTCTTGCCCGCGTCCTATTTCTAAACTGTCGGGGTAGCTAAGTAAAAACAACTATGTTTTAACGGTTGTCATTTCGAGCAAAGCGAGAAATCTCTTGAAAGATGCCTCGACAAGCTCGGCATGACACGTGTAACAATTCTTTTTTGTTGGTACTTAGCTCAGTTATTATTCATCCGCCGACTCGTCAGTTGCTAGTGGATTGGCAAAAAGAATGCCCCATACAAAGTCTGTTTGCAGTGCTTCCAGCGAGGGTGAGGTCGAACTGGAGAAGTACCAATTAGGATTAGGTACCCCAACGGAACCCTCCGCATAACCATCTTCACTTAATGAGGGCAGGAATACGCCTAAAGCGGGCGTGCCCTCTTCGGTTACCGCAGCGCGGCCGTGGCAGGTCATACATGATGATGTGTTAAGGAATCCGGCTTCGGTCACAGAGTTGCCCAGTATTGTTTCGCGGCCTGTCGTATCAGTAAAATTGGTCTGGCTACCTTTTAACCGGTAGCTTAACCAGCCGATGTCCGCCGGGCTGGGTAGGGCGTCTTCCTCTTGTTCAGTTGTGCCGATTTCCAGGTCTTCAAAAATCGTTGAAAGTTCGGGGCTGCGTACACCGCCCGGATACTGTTTGCCGAGATCGAAAATTGTGGACGGGATCAACAGATCATCGCTGCGCGTATTCGGCGCTGTGAAGTTTCTGTACTGGTCGCCCGCGACTTCATCCGGTGCGAAATAACCGAAGGAATCATTGCAGCCGGTTATATCACAGCGGCCGGGATTGTTGACATGTTCAAATGTCGCCCAGACCCAGTCGGGAATATCTTTTGAGGAGATGTGGACAGCAACTAGGTAATGTAGGCCTGGCTCAAAAATGGTCTCGTTATTATCTGTTACCGCTGACTCTATTTCCATTGTGATGTAAGGGTTATCCGGATCATCCGTCAGACCGAGTTCGGCGGCACGCTCTTCATGCAGCCAGTTGCTTTTAACCATGATCGCTTCAACAGGGAAGTCAATCTTGACCAGGTCGGCCGGTGCGTTGCGCTGTTGGTAAGGAGCGCGGTCACTAAGATTGGCCTGGCTGCGCGCAAAGACTTCGGCCAGACCATCGGTATGATAGATGTTGTTATCGAAAATGTAGTCGAACATCGGTTCGTTGCGGAAGACCAGTTCGGCCATTTCCTGGCGAATCACACGTCCGGGGTCCGAATCGTCCGGTGGCACAAGGCTGGTATGATGCGGATCCTGGGCAACCGCCGGTGGGTTTGATTCCAGGATGAGCGGATCGGCGCCGGCTGCTATATGCTCGCCGGGGAAATAGGGGCAGTGCCGAGCGGGATTCTCCGGATCATCATAACCAGGATTTTCGAGACTGCCCGGTGTGCAGCAGGCGGAACGGTCATCAGCATCAGCCTGGCATAATGGATAGGGTTCTTCAGGCCAGGAGTATTGGTCGGCCGCCCAATTGAGCCAGAACTCGTCACCGATCACCTCAACGAAAAGTTTCCAGGAAAAGGCATCAGGGCAGGTGACAGCGGGATTGCTGACTCGTTGGTCGAATGCAACGGCATCCCCAACGACGGTCATAAAGCATTCTTCAGCATCCTGCACCTGGCTGTGAAAGTACATGGCGTAGTCAACAGTGGTCGGCGCCGTCGGGGTGACAGTGGCCGTTGCCGTGATTTCCGCGGTCTCTGTATTGACGGCCGTGGCCTCGGCTTCCGGGGTGGGATCATCTTGGGCCTGTGGCGAACTCTGAGATTCAGAGGCCAGCAGCATGCCGGATAAAATGACGAGAGCAATGAGGGGTAAAAGAAGCCAGATCCAACGTTTTTTGCTTAAGTGTTCCATTTTTAATCTCCTTGTGCGATGATTCCAGTTAAATTGGCCCAATATCGGCTTGATTAAGCTACTTTATAATTATTCTAAGCCAGAAATCAAATTTGTCCAGTAGGAAGATAAGAGATCGAAAATCCGATTTTTAAATTTTATCCACTGATTACCTTTTAATTGCTAAACTGGTTGTCGACAATGGGTTGGAAAAACTCATAAGGTTACCGCCGATGTCGTTCAAAGAGGCATCGACCAGCTTGGTATCCCCATCCAGGGCCACGGAAATGCCAAAGGGATCATCAGTGTCTGCTATTTGGTTTTCTGAGGATAGTGTAGCATGAAGAGAAGGGGGTTCGTCCAGGATTTTATTGTTATTATCTAATGTTTTTATAGTTGGCTCTAATAAGTGATTACCATAAATAATGTTGATACCCTTACCTTTCAAGCCTGGACCCTTAAATTTATGTTGCCCTGAGCGAAAGCCAATTCGCTCTTAGCAAGGACCACTTATTCCTTTTGCTGCTGCTGTAATGCATGAGCTACAGCTTCAGCAACGGCCTTGGTGGAGTTGGGATTTTGGCCGGTGATTAGACGGCCGTCCACTACAGCATACGATCCCAGGGGCAGCCAACCTTTTTGTAATCAGCCCCGCGCTTTTTCAATTCATCTTCCAGCGAGAAGGGTACCTGGTTATGCTTGAGGGCGACGACCTCCTCAAGATTGGAGTAGCCGGTGACTTGCTTGCCCTCAATAAGGTAGCTGCCGTCGGAAAGGGTGACATTGAGCAGCCCGCTGCCGCCATGACAGACAGCGGAGACGAGACCCCCATTCTCATATATGTCGCGGCTCAATTTTTGCAAGCCGGGATTGTCGGGGAAGTCCCACATCGTGCCGTGGCCGCCGGTGAAGTATATGGCAGTGTAATCTTTGGCCTGGACCTCTCCTGGAGCCAGGGTGTTTTCCAGCTTTTGCATAAATACCGGGTCTTCATAAAAACGCCGGGTCTCTTTGTCCAGGAAAAAACGGTTTAAGCTGCGCGGGTCGAGCGGTACACGGCCGCCTTGTGGGGTGACGAAATCCATCTCGTAGCCTTCACGGCGGAGCAGATCATAGAAATGGGTCAGTTCACCCAGCCAAAGACCTGTTTGGTCATCTTTTTTAAGGTATTGGTCGTGGTTGGTGATCACCACCAGGATTTTCTTCTTGCTCATACCTTTTTCCTTAAAACGCTGCTCTGTTGCTTGATTGATTGGGGTAAACTCATTGTATGCAAAGTAGATGGGAGAGACAACCTGATTCAGGATGGTTAACTGGTATGAAGGAGTTCGATCATATGTCTGGGGGTAGATTATAGCAGGTTGGAGGTGGTTTGGAGTAAGGGGATAGGACGCGGACAAGAGCGGATTTACGCCGATAAAAATTAAAAATTCAGCGTCATCAGCGTGAATCAGCGTCCAATTAATCTTCTCTTTGTAATAGTGTCGAGTGACAAATCTATAGCGTAAAATCGTTAATCTTTGACCTTAACTCCGATTTAAGATCCTCATCGCGCAAGAAACTATGCTCCACGCTCATAAGCTGCGTGGTGATAATGTCATCAAGAGAGAATTTCAGAACCTGGTCAATTAAGGTGAGTTCATTGGAAACAAGCGTTCGCGATGTTACCGGGTCATCATCCCCAATAGAGATGGGAATGCGGGCATCAAACAGCTTTTTAGCCGGATGATCTTTAATGTTGGGAAAAGTGCCGGTATGCACATTGCTGGTTGGGCAAACCTCAAGAAGTATCTGCTTTTCCGCTAATATGGCCATCATTTCCGGGGACTCTATGGAACGGACGCCATGACCAATGCGCATGGCATCAAAACCGGTCACTGCATCGCGAACACTTTTCCAGCCATCCGCTTCCCCGGCATGAATCGTGACCCCGATGCCCGAATCACGGACGATCTCAAAAGCATCTTTGTGTAAAGACGCCGGGTAACCTGATTCATCTCCGGCCAGATCAAAACCGGCAACGCCGTCATCCAAATATCTTATTGCGGTTTGGGCAAGATTGACATTTACATCAGGGTCATGATCTCTCAGACCGGCCACAATCAAACGGCAAATGATGCCATATTTATCTTCCGCTTCTTGCAGCCCTTGCAACATGCTTTCGATCACTAATTCGAGGGGTAAATTGTCCGTTGTGTGCGTTGCCGGGCCGGCTCGTAATTCAAAATAGATGACCCCGTCATGATGGGCATCTTCCGCCGCTTCAAAGGAGACGCGCCGTAAAGCGGCTGCGTTTTTCAGGACCTGGTAATTGACCATGATTTTGTCCAGATAATCAACCAGGTTTGTTTCTTCACCGGTCACCTGAATATATCTTTGGACAGCAGCAGGCGGAAAGGGCAGCGATATATTTTGCACTGTCGCTAAATCGAGAAAAGTCTCTGGTCGCACGGAGCCTTCCAGGTGGGTATGCAAATTACATTTAGGCAGCCGTTTATACTGCTCTGTAGCATCCGGG